>JBFEXY010000270.1:0-3743 GCA_041562415.1 Woeseiaceae bacterium | reverse complement strand
GCCGCGTCCCAACGGACGGGAATTCGCGTCTGCAAAGAGACGAATTCGCCTTCCTCGATCATCCGGCCCGGGTCGCACTTGCTTGTAAGTCCGTGATGCACGCCGGCCGCGATGGCCGCCGTAACGAGGTAGGGATTTGCGTCTGCGCCGGCGACACGGTGTTCGAAGCGCAGGTTCTTCTCATCCGACATGGGCACGCGCACGGCGACCGCACGGTGGTTCACGCCCCAGTTAGGTTCGACCGGGGCGAAACTCTCCGGCCGCAAGCGCCGGTAGGAGTTTGCATTTGGCGCAAAGATGGCCGTGCTCTCAGGCATGGTTTGCAGTAAGCCGCCGATCGTATGCCGCAGCCGTGCGGAAAACGGTGGAGAGGCCATCTTGTCCTTGCCCTGCGAGAAGTAATTGATGCCGTCCTTGTCGACGAGACTCATGTGCACGTGCAGCCCGCAGCCACTTTCTTCCTCGAACGGCTTGGCCATAAAGGACGCGACGAACCCGTGCTTGCGGGCTGCTGCCTTGATGATGCGTTTTAGAAGTACGGCGTGGTCGCAGGCCAGGACGGGATCGTCCACGTGCCGAAGGTTGACCTCGAACTGGCCCGGCGCGTATTCGGAAATCGCGGACTCCGCCGGGACGCGTTGTGCGTCGCACCAGTTATAGACGTCGTTGAGGAATGCTTCGACTTCCCAAAGATCGTCGTGGCTGTATACGTGGGCACCCGGCTGCGGAACTCCGATGCCCGGGACACGCGGCGTGCCCGGTGTCGGCGTGTCGGCTTCCGCGTCAAGCAGGTAGAACTCGAGTTCGGTCGCCATGACGATCTTCAGGCGCTTCTTGTACAGCGGCTCCAGGGCCCTTTCCAGCACGGCGCGCGGGTCGGCAAAAAACGGCGAACCGTCTTCCTCGTAATACCGGAACATCGCCTGCGCCATGGGACGCTCCGACCACGGTACGGGCGCGATACTGCCCGGCACCAGGCGACACTGTTTGTCCGGGTCGCCGTCCGCCTCGCTGAAGGGAAATCCGGGAATCGTGTAGCCGAGCCCGTCGAGCAACACGACACCGGCGCACATCGAGAAGCCGTTATTGCAAACCTTCTGCATGTCTTCCGCCTGGATGCGCTTGCCCTTCAGGAAGCCATGCATATCGGCAACCAGGAGCTCGACGGATACCGTATCGGGCTGCGCCTTGAGCAGCCTGCGAAGCTCTGTTTTCAAAGGATTTGTTTTTCGTTGTGTCATCGGGCGCATGTTAACATTCCGGCAATCCCAAGCGGCAGGAATAAGAACATCATAATCAATGACCTGTACGCCCGGTTCCGGGTGATTCCCAGCCTTTGTGCGAGCGTCCTCCTGCTCGCATGGCCTCTTGGTGCCGCGGCCATTGAAGCCGAGGTCCCCGAAATGGTGCTCGACGAGGTACCGTTCGAGATCGTCGTGACCGGGGCGTCCGCCGGCGCCACGGTTTTTGCGCAACTCGACGGCAAACGGTATTCGGCGACGGCCGATGACTCCGGCGCCGCGACGCTGGTGGACCTGGTCGTCAGCGGCAGCGGCCATTTCTCCCTCGACTATGGAACGGGCTCCATGACCGGTTCCACCGAGCTGCGAGCGCTGCCCGGGTGGGTCTCACTGTTGCCGGCATTTACCGCGATTGCCGTCGCCCTGATCATCCGCAGCGTCGTGCCTGCGTTGTTGCTCGGTATCTGGTTCGGCGCGACCGCACTGCATTCGTTTACGCTGAAAGGCGCTGGCATAGGATTGCTCGATTCATTCCAGGTCTTTGTCGCCAATGCGGTTGCCGACGTCGATCACGCTGCGATCATCCTGTTCACGATGATGATCGGCGGCATGGTTGGCATCATCACGCGCAACGGCGGCATGATGAGTATCGTCAAGATGGTCGTCAGCCGCGCGAAGACCGCGGTTGGTGCGCAGGTTGCCGCCTGGCTCATGGGGCTGATGATCTTCTTCGACGACTACGCGAATACCCTGGTCGTCGGCAATACGGCACGGCCGATTACGGATCAACTGAAGATTTCCCGAGAGAAACTCGCCTACATCGTCGATTCGACGGCGGCGCCGGTCGTCAGTATTGCCCTGATCACGACCTGGATCGGCTACGAGGTCAGCCTCATCGACGAGGCGCTGCAGGGTATCGACGAACTCGCCGATGTGCCTGCCTACGCGATCTTCCTGCAGTCCATTCCCTACAGCTTCTACCCGATTCTCGCGGTTGTCTTCGTGTTCATGGTCGCGGTTACGGGCCGCGACATGGGTCCCATGTACACGGCTGAATTACGCGCCCGCAAGGGCAACGTATTCTCCGTCGGCGATGACGGTTCGGAGTCTTCTACCGAGGAAACACTGGAACCGAAACCCGACGCGCCGCCGCGGCCGCTGAATGCTTTCGTGCCCATCATCGCCCTGGTCGTTGCGCTGCTCGGTGGTCTTTATGCGACCGGCGAAGGTGACAACATCAGGGACATTATCGGCGACGCGGATCCGTACAAGGCGATGATGTGGGCGTCATTCATTGGCGCACTGACCGCAGCTTTGATGTCGATCGGGCAACGTATATTGACCACCCATGAAACGGTCGACGCCTGGTATGGTGGCGCGCGCGCCACGCTGTTCGGCATGATCGTGCTGGTGCTGGCCTGGTCGATGTCCGACGTAACGACGGCGCTCAACGCGAAGGGCTACCTGATAACGATACTCGGTGACTCGATGCCTGCCGCCTGGGTGCCTGCCGCCGTTTTCGTATTGGCAGGCGTGACGGCATTCGCGACCGGAACCAGCTGGGGCACGATGGGCATCCTGGTGCCGCTCGTGGTACCGCTGGCCTGGGCGGTAATGAGCGTCAACGGTATGACCGATGCCGGCGACATGCATATTCTCTATTCGTCCGTGTCCTGCGTGTTGGCCGGTGCGGTCTGGGGCGATCATTGCTCGCCGATCTCGGATACCACCGTGTTGTCGTCGATAGCGTCGGGCTGCAACCACATCGAGCACGTGCGAACACAGTTGCCGTATGCATTGCTCGTGGGCCTGGTTGCGATCGTGATTGGAACAGTGCCGGGCGGCTACGGCGTCCCGCCCTGGGTGTCGCTGCTCGTAGGCGGCGTGATCCTGTACGTGGTGCTGCGCCTGCGGGGCAGGCAGGCCGACGTCGACGCAGCCGGCTGAGTTCCCCCTACCTATACTCGGCAGTGTCGCCTAGCGTATCCTGTAGGCCTTCAACCGCAGAGGAGTGCCGGGGTTCGTCCCCATATGCGCCCGAAACCGATTATCGGCGTGCCGGCAGATCGTCGCGTCTACGAGCCCCACCCATTCCACATGGTGGGCGAAAAATACCTGAAAGCCGTTATCGAGGCCGCCGACGCGGTTCCGCTGATCATCCCCGTTCTCGCGGATGACCTCGCGATCGACGAGCTCGTGGACCAGGTGGACGGGGTGATGCTGACCGGCAGCCCGAGCGATATAGAACCGCACCATTACGGCGGGGAGTCCGACGATCCCGACGCACTTCGCGATCCGCACCGCGATGCCCTTACGTTGCCGATAGCCCGGCACGCTTTGGAGACGGGCGTGCCGCTGTTCGCCATCTGCCGCGGGTTCCAGGAACTCAACGTGGTGCTCGGCGGCACGCTGCACCAGAAGGTCAGAAATGTCCCGGGTTATCATGACCACAAGGAGAATCCGGACGACCCGCTGGACGTGCAGTACGGCCCTTCGCACCCG
>JBFEXY010000269.1:0-3776 GCA_041562415.1 Woeseiaceae bacterium | reverse complement strand
TGGCGCCCCGTACAGCATGGCTGGCAAAAGCGGCACGGCGCAGGTCTTCTCGGTCGGCCAGGACGAAGAATACGATGAGGAAGAGATCGCGGAGCGGCTCAAAGACCATGCTCTGTTTATCGCGTTTGCGCCGGTAGAGAACCCGCAGATAGCGGTCGCCGTCATCGTCGAGAATGGCAGCAGCGGCAGCGGCGTCGCAGCGCCGATTGCAAAAGCGATCATCGACAAGTACCTGGGATACGACGATGCGTCTGACTGAGACGCAGCGCTTCGTAACCGGCAAGGCCGCGTCACTCGGCGATTTCACGCGGGCGTTTCGTCGGCTGCATCTCGACGGGCCGCTGCTCGGCGGCCTGCTGCTTATTTGCGGCTTCGGTCTTATCGTGCTGTACAGCGCCGTAGGGGAAGACATGCGGCTTTGGGTCAACCAGCTGGTTCGCCTGGGCGTCGCGCTCGTCGCCATGCTGGTTGCGGCACAGTTTTCCCCCGACTTCCTGCGCCGCTGGACACCGTGGGCCTATCTTGGCGGTCTCGTGCTGCTGGCACTGGTGCTCGTCACCGGTGAGGTTGGCCAGGGTGCGCGGCGGTGGCTCGATCTCGGTATTCGTTTCCAGCCATCGGAAATCATGAAGCTCGCCGTACCGATGATGGCTGCCTGGTACCTGCACGACCGACAGATTCCGCCTCGTTTCGGCCAGATCATGATCATTGCGTTGATCATCCTTGCGCCGACGGTCCTTATCGCGCGGCAGCCTGACCTCGGCACCGCACTGCTGATCGCCGCTTCGGGTGTAATCGTCGTCGTCCTTGCGGGCCTGTCGATTCGCCTCATGCTGGCGCTCGCCGTGCTATCCGTTCCCGGCGCGTACGTCCTGTGGAATTTCATGCAGGACTATCAGAAGCAACGCGTGCTTACCCTGCTCAACCCTGACAGCGATCCGCTCGGGGCGGGCTACAACATCATCCAATCGAAAATCGCCATCGGCTCCGGCGGACTGTTCGGCAAGGGCTGGACCAACGGCTCGCAGGCACAGCTGGAATTCCTGCCGGAACGCGATACCGACTTCATCTTCGCAGTCATGGGAGAGGAACTCGGCCTGCTAGGCGTGCTGACCTTGCTAACGCTGTATATGTTCGTCGTTGCGCGCGGCCTGTTCATCGCGATCCAGGCGCACAGCACCTACGCGCGCCTGCTGGCCGGCTCCATCAGCCTCACGTTCTTCGTATATGTTTTTGTCAATACTGCAATGGTGACCGGCCTGGTTCCCGTCGTCGGTATTCCGCTACCGCTGGTTTCATTCGGCGGCACCTCGATGGTGACGCTGATGGCCGGTTTCGGTATTCTCATGTCGATCCACTCGCACCGGAAATTACTACCGCAATAATGACTTCACGACTGCTCGCGGGCGTTATCCTCTGCATCCTTTCCGTAGCCAATGCGCTGGCCATCGATCTCGACCAGCCCGAGGTGACCGCGTTCATCGATGCAATGGTCGAGCAGCATGATTTCGATCGCGAGGAACTCAGGGACACTCTTGGCGCCGCCGAGTTAAAGCAATCGATCCTGGACGCCATCGCCAGGCCTGCCGAGAAAACCAAGAGCTGGGCCGAATACCGGGAGATATTCATAACGCCGGAGCGCATCGAGGCCGGCGCAAAATTCTGGATCGAAAACGAAGACGCACTCCGGCAAGTCAGCGAGTCGACCGGCGTGCCCATGGAGATGCTCGTGGGGATCATCGGCGTCGAAACGTATTTCGGCCGGATCACCGGTAACTTCCGGGTGCTCGATGCCCTGTCTACGCTGGCCTTCTCCTATCCACCACGCGCAAAATTCTTCCGCCGCGAACTCGAGGAATACCTGTTGCTCGTGCGCGAGGAAGGCATGGAACCTGCCGATGCGACGGGTTCTTACGCCGGCGCCATGGGACGACCGCAATTCATGCCGTCGAGCTATCGAGCTTATGCCGTCGACGCGACGGGCGATGGCAAACGCGACATCTGGAACGACTGGACCGATGTTGCCGGCAGCATCGCGAACTATTTCCTGGAACACGGCTGGAAGTCGGGTGAAGAAGTCGCGGCACAGGCGTCGCTGGGTGGCAGCTGGCAGGGACCGGCGCCGGAGCCCGAGAACACGCTCAAACCCAGCGAGACGGTAGCGTCGCTGAGCCGGAAAGGCGTGATGTTCGTGACCAGTCTGCCCGGCGACAGCAAGGGCGAATTACTTACATACGAAGGAGCCGACGGTCTCGAACACTGGGTCGGCTTCCACAACTTCTTCGTCATCACGCGTTACAACCGCAACGTCATGTATGCACTGGCCGTGCACCAGCTCGGCCAGGAAATTGCGCTGGAGGTGAGCCGCCGTGCGTCGTAGCCGTGCCGCGATCGGTGTACTTACGCTTGCCGCCATGTCACTGGCTGCCTGTGGCGGAAATGACGTGCGCGATAGCGCACCGTCGGGGAGTGTTTCGGTTCCCGACTTGCCGGGCGATGCCGTGCCACGTCCCGAAGCCCGCAGCCGCTACGGCAATGGTCCGGTGTACGAAGTCCTGGGTCAGACCTATAGCGTCATGGACAGCAGCTCTGGCTACAAGGAACGTGGCGTTGCATCCTGGTACGGCAAGAAATTCCACGGCCGCCTGACGTCGAACCGCGAACCTTACGATATGTACGAGATGACGGCAGCGCACAAGACGCTACCGCTTCCCACGTACGTCAAGGTGCGGAACCTGCGCAACAACAGGAGCATCATCGTCCGTGTCAACGACCGTGGCCCGTTCGTCCACAACCGCATCATCGACCTCTCTTACGCCGCCGCGCTGAAACTCGACATGATTCGCGACGGCACCAGCCTGGTCGAAGTAACGGCCATCTCGTTCGATGAGCCGCGGGGTGACCGGCCGGTTCGCGTCATTGAACCGGCGGAGCCACCCGCGTCGAATCCGGCGCCGGTTCCCGAGCCTGAATCGCAGCCCGAAGCGAAGCAGGAAAACGAGATTTTCGTGCAGGTCGGTGCGTTCGGCGACCGTACGAATGCAGAACGCCGCCGCTCGGCTCTGCTGTCCGGCGGCATCGGCGACGCATTCATATTCGCCGACGAAGCCGCGACACCGCCCCTGTTTCGCGTTCGAATCGGTCCTATCGGCGGCGTAGAGGACTACGACGCGCTCGTCATGAAACTCGAGGCGCTGGGTATCACCGACCCCTACCTGGTCACCCTGTAACGCCGTTTCCGGGCGGCGACGCATCCGGCTGCGTCTGACGCAGTTCACATTATCGCCATCCCCGCCATGCGAAAATCAGGGTGATTCGCGCGGGAGAATGCTATGAATAGGGCACTCAGGAATTTTTGTATCGCTGCAGCAGGCCTCACGTTCCTCGCTGCATGCGGCGGCGGCAGCAGCAGCGGCGGTGACGGTGGTCTGACCGGTGGCGTACCGCCCGCCGAACCGGCGACGATCACCGCGGAAAACGCGCCCCTGATTGCGGGCACGGTTGCCGAAGTGGCAATGGGGCAAGGCATCTTCTCGACGGTATTCAGCCCCGAGATCCCAATCGGTTCGATTGGCGCCGATGCCGGAGTTGCAGCGGTCATGAAGCCTGTGGCCTCTGCCGCCTTTAAGACAGCCAGCCCGTCCCGGCTGTACGCGCTGAGCGCGGGCCGCGAGAATTGCGCGGTATCGGGCACGGTCGATGTAACGATCAGTGTTTCCAATCCTCTGGAACCATCGGTCGAAGACAGCTTCGTTTTTGAATTCACGAACTGCGAC
>JBFEXY010000268.1:0-3806 GCA_041562415.1 Woeseiaceae bacterium | reverse complement strand
TTCGGGACGGTAAGATCGTGGAAGTTAAAGAGTATCTCGACACCGCGCTCATAGACGCTGTGTTCGGTGCGCGTTAACGACGCATCGACACAGAAATCGCAGAGAGAGCATGCATGTCCAATTACATCGATCCTGAGCGCGGCCAGTTCGAGGCATTCAAGGCCTTGTCGCGTGACGAGCCGATCATGATGCTCAACCTGCTGTGCTTCCGCGAGAAGGCTGCCTACGATGATGGTCGTGAGGCCACCGGCGCAGAGGCGTACGAAGCTTACGGCAGGGAGAGTGCTCCGGTTTTTCATCGCGTCGGCGGTGAGATTATCTGGCGAGGCAAGCCGGAAGTTATGCTCATAGGCCCGGAGGACCAGCATTGGGACCTGATCTTCGTTGCGCGTTATCCCTCTGCCGGGGCGTTTCTCGAAATGGTTACCGATCCCCGGTACCGGGAGGCGGTTAAGCACCGGCAGGCTGCGGTACTCGATAGTCGCCTGATCCGCACCACTGAGGTCGACAAGGGTCAGGGCTTTGCAATGCCCCAGTAGTTGTAGGACAGGATCCTCAATCCCGGGATATACATGCGCTCGTCAGAGGTGATGCGGAATCCGCTTTTTTCGATGAGTCCCGGGATGTCCCGGTTCATGTTGCAGCCGCCGGCGACGCGTCGCCAGCCGGGGTTCAGCCGGTGTTGCCAGCCGCGCACATTGGCATCGGGTGCTTCGCCGTGTTCGCAATACAGTAAGCGGCCCCCGGGCTTCAGGACCCGGCGCATACCCTGGAGCGCGGCGACGGCATCCGGGATCGTACACAGTGTGTAGGTGACCAGGACGCTGTCGACGCTATTCGACTCGAGCGGGATTTCCTCACCGGGCAGGTCGATGAACTCGACGTCCAGTCCTGATGCGTCGACGTTACCTCTTGCTTTGCGTCGCATCCCTGCCGACGGTTCGAGGCCGAAGATCTTGCCGACCTTCCCGCGATCGTAATACGGCAGGTTGAGCCCGCTGCCGAAACCTATTTCGAGCACATCGCCCTCGGCCAGGTGCACGATTTTTTCGCGCTGTTTGCGCGTCGGCTTCGCCGAGCAGACGATGTCGATCAGATGCGGCAGCACATGATCTTCGTAAAAGGCCATGACACGCTCCGTAGCCACTACTGACAATCTGCCGATCATGCCAGCCATGGCGGCAGGCGCCATTGATTGAACGGTCGAGACTAACGCTCTCTAAGCTGCGCCCTTTGATCGCGAGTCAGCTCGCGTGGGTGACCGACCTTGCGGAGACCGTCCAGCTTGTGCGCGATCGCCAGGTACGGATGTTGGAAAAGCATACGGGGACCGGAATAGCGCATGATCATCCTTGCGCGGGCTCTGGGTCCGGGCTTGTAGCAGTGAATCGGGCAGTTGGCGCAGGTGGGTTTGTCAGCGCCATAGGGGCACTTGTCCAGCCGCACTTCGGCATAATCGAGAAATTCCTGGCAGTGCCCGCACAGCGAGGCCCCACGGCGCCCGTGGCGGGCATGGCAGTAGATCTCCACCATCCTTGCCATGGTATGCCGTTCGCGGTCGAGGTGCCTGTTGCCCGGGTTCATTGCTCTTGTACCCCCCTGAAATACATGCCGTATTGCCTGCGGCAATTTCACTACATGAGTAATCCCGCCGTATATACGTAAATATCGCGAAGCGGGGCAGGACAGGAGAGCGGGTTCCTTGTACCCGGGCGGTTTTCGCCGGAAAATCGGTCGTTCGCAGTGCAGTCCACGTAGGGGGGGGCTATGGTATTGAGGACCTATCGATTTTTGCTGCTGCTGTCGTTTCTTATGGCGGCCGCCTGCACGTCCCAGCAGCCTAACGAGGACCCGGCTCACGACGAGTTGCGCCTCCTTCCAGGGCGTTTCGCCGATGAACCGGTGACCAGGCCGCTGGTCGCGGTCGAAGCTTACATCGGTAGCGATGAATTCTTCGTCGCCTACGAGGGCGAGGACGGTCTCGTTTACTCGGGCGGCAACTGGTCGAACCGCGTGGACCTCACGGCGTTGCGACAGGGTCCCGAAGGCGACTACGCGGGTCCGTTCATCCTGCCGCTCGAATACCACAGCGCCAAACGCTGGGCGAAGCTGCCGGACAAACCGATCGTGCCGCGGCTGCTCAGCAGCAAGTACTGGAACCGCTTCATCGACGAAGTCTTCGAGACGGTCCTGCCGGAAGCGGACATGACCGGTATCGTCATGCATTTCGGGGAAGAGGATTACTTTCTCTACAACAACGACATCAACAACTTCGAAGCCCGGCTGATCATCGACAAGCCCGATAACTACGTCGTGGCCGAGACACTCGACTTCATGGAGTTCATCGAGCGCGCGCAGCCGGTGCTCGACCGCTTCCTGGCCGAGGAGGGCATCGAGGAACGGCGCATCGTGTTCAGCACCGGCGACACCGGCACCTACTCCCTGCCGTTCATCTTCATCGATCGCGACATACCGATCGGCATCTTCGTGCGCTACGCGCCGTCTCCGCCCGAGGGCCGACCAGCCAGCAAGGCGTCACAGATCGCGCAGTCCACCGGCCACCTCGCACACAGCCACCTCGGCGGACTGGCGTCGCGGCCCGTATCGTCCCTGTACCGCCTGCTGTTCGTCGCCAAGGACGTCGCCGTCGAGACTGTGACGCCGAGCTGGATGGTGACGCTCGAATCGGAGCCTATCCCCGAACTCAGTGATAGCCCTGCAATGGACCTGGACACGTGGGAGGAGGAACTCACTCGCATCACCGGGCACGAGGCGACGCGCGGCACGATCGATTACCTCATCGGCGGCGAAGCGTTTTTTGTCCGTTACATCGACGCGATCTCGACCGCGACAGAGTCCGTCGATATCCGCACCTACATCTTCGACAACGACGATTTCGCATCGCGCATTCGTGACTTGTTGCGGCGGCGCTCGGAGGAGGGCGTCGCTACCCGCATTCTGCTCGACGGACTCGGCACGATCGTGGCGACCGGTGCGGACGACCTATCGATGCCGTCCGATTACGCCGCGCCGCAGTCCGTCCGCGAATCGCTCGAGTCAGGGTCGGACATAGAGGTCCGGCAGTCGAAGAACCCCTGGCTCGTCGCTGGTGACCACGTCAAGACGACGATTATCGACAACCGGGTCGCGTTCGCCGGCGGCATGAACATCGGCCGCGAGTACCGCTACGTGTGGCACGATTTGATGATGGAGCTGCACGGACCGGTCGTCGATGTGCTGAGAGAGGAATTCGAGCGGGCCTGGGCCCATGCGGGACCGTTTGGCGATGCGGGGCTCGTGCTGTCCACGCTGCAGTCACGCGACAGCAACAGCGAAGACGTCGGTTATCCGGTGCGTGTGCTGCACACGCGCCCGGGCGATGCCGAGATCTTCCGTGCACAGCGCGCCGCCATCCGCAACGCGCGCAAGTACATTTACATCCAGAACGCGTACTTCACTGACGATGCCATGCTGTACGAGCTGGCCAAGGCGCGGCGCAGGGGCGTGGACGTGCGGGTCATCCTGCCACTGGTCGGCAACCACGGCCCGATCAACCAGAGCAACGTGCTTGCTGCGAACGCCATGCTCGAGCATGGTGTCCGGGTATTCGTGTATCCGGGCATGTCGCACGTCAAGGCTGCTGTGTTCGACGGCTGGGCGTGCCTCGGTTCGGCCAACTGGGACAAGCTGAGTTTCCGCACCAACAAGGAGCTCAACATCGCGACCTCACATCCGCCGTACGTCGACGGCTTGCTCGAGGAGATCTTCGCCCCTGACTTCGCACAATCCGTCGAGCTGACCGAGCC
>JBFEXY010000267.1:0-3813 GCA_041562415.1 Woeseiaceae bacterium | reverse complement strand
TAATCGGCGCTGGCTTCGACCTTGTCTGCGACCATGTCGAGAATGTTGTCCTCGATCGTCTGCCCGTATTGCGTCACGTCGCGTTCGCCGATGCCGTAAAAATTCCTGCGCCGTACTTCGAGCGGATCGACATCGAGCGTGCGCGCAATATCGTCGATCGCGTACTCGATCGCGAACATGCCTTGCGGTCCGCCGAAGCCGCGGAACGCCGTGTTCGATACCGTGTTGGTCTTGCAGCGATGCGACTTTATGCTGACGCTCTCGAGGAAGTATGCGTTATCGCAGTGGAACATCGTCCGGTCGTTGACCGGGCCCGACAGATCGGCCGAAATTCCACAGCGCGAGGCAAAGGTGAAATCAATCCCGCTGATCCGGCCCGTGTCATCGAAACCCACGTCATAATCGACAACGAAGTCATGGCGCTTGCCGGTCATGATCATGTCCACGTCGCGGTCGAGGCGCAGTTTGCAGGAGCGCCCGGTCTTGACCGTCATCAGTGCTGCTATGCACGCAATCGTTGCAGCCTGGCTCTCCTTGCCGCCGAAAGCACCGCCCATCCGCCGGCAGATGCAGACCACGTCCTTTGCGGCACGGTTCGTCGCATTCGCGACGAGGTGCTGCACCTCGTCCGGATGCTGCGTCGAGCTGTAGAGGAGCAGGCCCTTGTCTTCCTGCGGCACGCACATGGAGATGTGACCCTCGAGGTAGAACTGGTCCTGCCCGCCGATTGTGATCCTTCGCTGCAGCCGATGCGGCGCATCACGGATTGCTGCCTCCGGATCGCCGCGCGTCACGGTCTCACTCGGAAGCACGAACGAAGCTTTCTCGACGGCAGTCAGTGGATCCAGTATCGGCTCGAGCTCCTCGTATTCGATCTTGGCGAGCTGCACTGCTTTGCGGGCCTGCTCCACCGTTCTCGCAGCAACGGCGAAAATGGCCTGGCCGACGTATTCCACCGTGTCAGTCGCCAATATCTGTTCGTCGTGCACGATCGGGCCGCAGTTATTTTCTCCCGGTATGTCAGCCGCCAGGCAGACGTCGACCACGCCTTCGGCGGCCAGCACGTCGCCGAGGTCAATCGAGCGCAAGCGCGCATGCGCCTTGATGCTCATGCCGACGGCCAGGTGCAGGAGATCGCGAGGTTCGGGGAGATCGTCCGTGTAGGCCGCCCTGCCGCTTACGTGCAGGTGTGCGCTGTCGTGCGGCAGGGCATTGCCGACGGCCATTTTTCGAGCCTTCTTAGCCGTGGCGTCCATACAAGTACACCGATTCAGTCAGCTCACCGCGGCTCTCGAGGTAGAGGCGCCGCAACAGGTTCTGGCCGCAGCGCAAGCGGTACGAGGCAGACGCTCGCATGTCCGTTATGGGTTCGAAGTCCCTTGCGAAGGCCGCCATGCCCTCGTCTATCGTGTCCTCCGTCCATGGCCGGCCCGTCAGCACCTGCTCGCAATGCGTTGCTCGCTTGACCGTTGCTGCGAGGCCGCCGCAGGCAATGCGAATGGACTTGACGCATCCGCCCTCGAGTTCCAGGCGATAAGCCGCACATACGGCCGAGATATCCTGGTCGAAACGTTTCGACAACTTGTAGCACCGCAGGCTGGTATTCGGCTGCGGCAATGGTAACCGGATCCGCTCGATAAACTCGCCCGGCCGGAGGTCGTTTACCTGGTAGTCGTGATAGAAATCGTCCAGCGCCAGTTCGCGGGAGGCCGTGGCCGAACGGATAACGATCGACGCACCGGCCGCCATCAATGCAGGCATCGAGTCGCCGATGGGCGAACCATTCGCCACGTTGCCTCCGAGCGTGCCGGCATTGCGTATCGGCGGCGACGCGAACCGGCTGAGCACCTCGTCGAGAAGCGGATAATGTTCGAGGATGGCAGGCATCGCATCGCTGAAGGTCGCCGCACCGCCGATCTCGAGGTGCGTGTCATTCCGACGTATATCTGCAAGCCCATCAACCTCGCCCACGTAGATCAGCGATTCGAGATCTCGATACTGCTTTGTAACCCACAATCCGATATCCGTTCCGCCCGCCAGTATCGTCGCATCGGGGTACGCATCGAGCAGGCTGGCCAGCTCGTCGATGGAGCGTGGCGTAAAGAAGGCGCGCCCGCGGTGATGTAACTCGAGCAAGTCGTCGCGCGCTATTCGTCGCAGCCGTTGCACACGATCGGCCACGTTCTGGTCACTACCGTGCGGCTGCCGCAGCCAGTCATCATCGGCGGTGGAAACATCGTACATCGCGCGCGCCGCCGCGACGATCGGGCGGTAACCCGTGCAGCGGCACAGATTGCCAGCAAGCGCATCGTCGATATCCCGGCGCGAGGGGTCGCTTTGCGACTTGTACAATGCAAACAGGGACATGACGAAACCCGGCGTACAAAAGCCGCACTGGGATCCGTGGTGATCGACCATCGCCTGCTGCACCGGGTGCGGCCGGGTACCGCGCTCGTCGAGACTCTCCACAGTAATGAGTTCCTTGCCGTCGAGCGTCGGCAGAAACTGTATGCAGGAATTCACGGTTTTGAGCGAGAGGCCATTGCCGCTGCTGTCCAGTTCGGCCAGCGCGACCGTGCACGCACCGCAATCGCCTTCCGCGCAGCCTTCCTTGGTACCCGTGCGGCCCAGGTCCTCTCGAAGAAACTGCAGCACTGTGCGCGTCGGGTCGACATCTTCCAATTCGATGATCTCACCATCCAGCACGAAACGAACCGTGCCATTTGCCGCTGCATCACTGGAGAGCTTAGGTGTCACCTTTTTCAACTGCCCCGGTAGGTTGAATAGCTCCAGGGCGAGGCCAGTAGCGGAACGTGATAGTGCTCGTCGGCGGAGGCCGAGAAACGAACAACGACCGTGTCCAGGAACGCCGGCTCGCCCGTTCTCAATCCCTGCGCCGAGAAATAGGCGCCGATGTCGAATTCGAGCTCATAGCAACCACCACGCATTGCATCGCCCTCGACCAGCGGCTGGTCAGTCCTGCCATCGGCATTCGACGTCGTCGATGTGACCAGCCTGCGCTCGCCGCCGACGAAGAACAGACGGATGCCGACGTTGGCGGCAGGAAAGCCCTGGGCCGTGTCCAGGATGTGCGTCGTCAGTCGTCCCATTGGTTCTCCGGCTTGCGCGCCACGCTGTAGTCCCGTCATTATACGTCGCCTGTATCGGCATAAGGGTCGCCGTGAATAATAATGATGGGCTGCAGCCGGGATTTACGATGAAATGGCTCGCCCTGCTTATCGCCGCGACAATTGCCTGCGGTTGTGAAGTCCGCGTCCACGAAGACACGGAAGTCGAATACCTGCAGGAGCCCGGCACCGAGGACCTGAACCTGCCATTCTCGTCAGCAGTGCGGGTTGGCAATACACTGTACCTCTCAGGCAACATCGGCAACCTCCCGGGAACGCTGGACCTCGCCGCAGGCGGCATCCAGGGCGAGACGCGGCAGACCCTGGAAAACATTGGCCGGACGCTCGAGACATTCGGGTCCTCGATGGACAACGTCGTAAAGTGCACGGTGTTCCTGGCCGACATGAACGAATGGGCGGCGATGAACGAGGTCTACCGGACGTTCTTCAAAAACCCGCCGGCACGCAGTGCGCTGGGCGCGAGCGGACTCGCGCTCGACGCACGGGTCGAGATCGAGTGCATCGCCGTCACGGGCGACGCAGAAGCGCATTAGTCTGCAAGCAGCGCGTCGCGCCTGGCCGCCAGCGCCGACCGGCGGCGCTTGTCGAGTATCCCGTCAAATTCGCGCTCGATGACGTCGTCGGTGAGTGCACTCAGCGCATTCTTCCAGCCGTCTCCGACCTC
>JBFEXY010000266.1:0-3834 GCA_041562415.1 Woeseiaceae bacterium | reverse complement strand
GCAAAGGCGCCACAAGCAGAGAATCGTTATGTCCCGTGGAATCAACAAAGTCATCATCGTCGGAAATCTCGGAGCGGATCCGGAGACGCGCTACATGCCGAGCGGCAGCGCCGTGACCAACCTGTCCGTCGCGACCAGCGAGCAATGGAAGGACAAGCAGACCGGCGAACAGAAAGAGCGCACCGAGTGGCACAAGGTGGCAATGTTCAATCGGCTGGCCGAAATTGCTGCGGAATACCTGCGCAAGGGATCGCAGGTTTATATCGAGGGTAAGTTGCGCACGCGCAAGTGGCAGGACAGGGATGGCAACGACCGCTGGACGACCGAGATCGTGGCGGACGAAATGCAGATGCTCGGAGGCCGCGGTGGCGGTGGCGGTACCGCGCCCATGCCGTCCGACTCGGGACGCTCCGGTGGGCCGCCGCAGTCGCCCCCCGACGAGTTCGAGGACGATATTCCGTTCTAGCTGGCAGCTATTGTCAAAATGGTTATTCGCGGGGCGCGCGCGGTGTTAGCTTGCGCCCTGCTTTTCTAAGGGAAGAGGAAAAATGGGTGCTTACAAAGAGCCGCACGGCGGCGAACTAAAGAATCTCTACCTGCCGGCCGACGAGGCCGAGGCGGAAAAACAGGCAGCGCGTGAGTTTGCTTCCTGGGACCTGACGGAACGTCAGCTGTGCGATATCGAATTACTGCTGAACGGCGCGTTTTCGCCGCTCGAAGGCTTCCTCGATAAGGATGACTACGAATCGGTCGTCGAAAACATGCGGCTCACATCGGGCGTTCTGTGGCCGATGCCGATCACGCTGGACGCCAGTGAGGAGTTTGCAAAGAGCATTCAGGGCGGCGACCGGATTGCCTTGCGCGACCTCGAAGGCGTCGTCATCGCCACGCTCGATGTCGGCGACATCTGGACGCCGGACAAGACTGCAGAAGCGCAAGGCGTGTACGGGACGGCCGACGAGACCCATCCAGCTGTCCACTACCTCAAGAATATTGCCAACCCGGTTTACGTCGGCGGCAAGCTTCGGGGCGTGGAGGCTCCCACCCACTACGATTTCAAGCACCTTCGCAACAGCCCTGCCGAGCTGCGCGAACGGTTCCGTAAGCTTGGCTGGCGCAAAGTCGTCGCCTTCCAGACGCGCAACCCGATGCACCGGGCGCACCAGGAACTGACGCTGCGGGCCGCGTTCGATATCGAGGCCAACCTGCTGATCCACCCGGTCGTCGGAATGACCAAGCCGGGCGATGTAGACCACTTCACGCGTGTGCGTTGCTACGAACACCTGCTCGGCCGTTATCCCGAGCAGACCACGATGCTCTCGCTATTGCCGCTTGCCATGCGCATGGGCGGCCCCCGCGAGACGCTGTGGCACGCAATCATCCGCAAGAACTACGGCTGTACGCACCTGATCGTCGGCCGCGACCACGCAGGCCCGGGCAAGGATTCGAAAGGCAACGACTTCTACGGCCCCTACGACGCACAGGAACTGCTCAAGGAGCACGAGGAAGAACTCGACATTTCGATGGTGCCGTTCCGCATGATGGTCTACGCGGAGAATCGTGCGCAGTACATCGCGGCAGACGAGGCCGGCGATTCGGATCACATACTGAACATCTCCGGTACCGAGCTGCGGCGACGGCTGGCCGAAGGGCTCGAGATCCCCGACTGGTTCTCGTTCCCCGACGTCGTGGCCGAGCTCCGCCGCACGCACCCGCCGCGTCACAAGCAGGGCTTTACCGTGTTTTTCACGGGCTTGTCGGGTTCCGGCAAGTCCACCATCGCGAATGCACTGATGGTGAAGCTCATGGAGGTCGGCGGCAGGGCGATCAGCCTGCTCGACGGCGATATCGTGCGCAAGAACCTGTCGAGCGAACTGGGCTTCTCCAAGGAGCATCGCGACCTGAATATCCGCCGCATCGGCTACGTCGCGAGTGAGATCACGAAGAACGGCGGCATCGCAATCTGTGCGCCCATCGCGCCATACACATCGACAAGGCGCATCGTGCGCGACATGATCAACCCGCTCGGCGGATTCATCGAGATCCACGTGGCCACGCCGATCGACGTTTGCGAAGACCGCGACCGCAAGGGACTGTATGCGAAAGCCAGGGCAGGCATCATCAAGGAATTCACGGGCATCAGCGATCCTTACGAGGTGCCGGAGAACCCGGAGATGGTGATCGATACGGCCAATATCTCGCCCGACCTCGCCGCTCACCGCATCATGCTGAAGCTGGAGAGCATGGGGTTCATGAGGTAGTCAGCCTATCGGGGTGTTCCTCTCCCTCATGGTTGGCCAGCGACATCCTGTCGCTGGCCCTTCGGGCGCGCAGGCGCGTCCAAATTCGCTCCCGGCGAATTTGTCGCTGCGCTGCGCTTGATGTCCAGGGATGGACGAATGCCGCGTAGCACATGGATGTGCGAGAGCGGCGAACTTCGGTCGAAGAACATCCCGATCGGCTGACGATTACGGGGTTGTCGGTCGGAGCGTGTAGAATTCGGTTATGGCGAAAAAGCTTTTCATCAAGACCTTCGGCTGCCAGATGAACGAGTACGACTCGGACAAGATGGCGGACGTGCTGCGGGAGTCCCACGGCTACGAACTGACCGACGTCGCCGAGGATGCAGACCTGCTGCTGGTCAACACCTGCTCGATTCGCGAGAAGGCACAGGAAAAGGTGTTCTCCGAACTCGGCCGCTGGCGGGCGATCAAGGAGCGCCGTGACGGCGTCATGATCGGCGTTGGCGGCTGTGTTGCCAGCCAGGAGGGCGACGGCATCTCGAAACGTGCGCCGTTCGTGGACGTTGTGTTCGGTCCGCAGACGCTTCACAGGCTGCCGCAGCTGATCGACGATGCCGGGCGCAGGCGTGGCTCGGTCGTCGACGTGTCGTTTCCCGAGATTGAGAAGTTCGACCGGCTGCCCGAGCCGCGTGCAGAAGGTCCTGCCGCGTTTGTCTCCTGCATGGAAGGCTGCAGCAAATACTGCAGTTTTTGCGTCGTCCCCTATACGCGCGGCGAGGAAATCAGCCGTCCCCTCGATGACGTGATTGCCGAGGTCGTGCAGCTTGCGGAACAGGGCGTGCGCGAGATTAACCTGCTCGGCCAGAATGTGAACGCCTACCAGGGCCCGATGCACGATGGGTCCGTCGCCGACCTGGCAACACTCATCTACTACGTGGCTGCCGTAAAGGGTGTCGATCGAATTCGCTTCACGACGTCGCACCCGGTCGAGTTCACCGACAGTCTCGTCCAGGCCTATGCGGAGGTGCCGAAACTCGCGAACTACCTGCACTTGCCGGTGCAGCACGGTTCCGACCGGATTCTTTCCCAGATGAAGCGCGGTCACACGGCGCTCGAATACAAACAAAAAATCCGCAAGCTGCGCGAGGTGCGCCCCGACATTTCCCTGTCTTCGGACTTCATCGTCGGATTCCCCGGCGAGACCGACCGCGATTTCGAGGCGACCATGAACCTGATCGCCGAGTTGGGTTTCGACCAGTCTTTCAGCTTCATTTACAGTGCGCGACCGGGAACACCGGCGGCGAACCTGCCCGACGACACACCGCTGGAGGTCAAGAAGCAGCGTCTGCAGTTGCTTCAGGCGCGCATCAACCAGCAGGCTCAGGCGATCAGCGAGGCGATGGTCGGCACGACGCAACGCGTGCTCGTGGAGAAGATCTCGAAGAAAAGCGCCAGCCAGGTGGCCGGTCGAACAGAGAACAATCGCTGGGTGAATTTCGACGCGGATCCGTCGCTTGTCGGACAGTTCGTCGATGTCGTCATCACGGAAGCCCTGCCGAATTCCCTGCGCGGCAGGCGTTCAGACAGCAAG
>JBFEXY010000265.1:0-3839 GCA_041562415.1 Woeseiaceae bacterium | reverse complement strand
CCGACCGCTGCGCAAACCTCGCCTTGCTCGAGGAGCCGCAGGAGCAGGCCCTGATGACGACGTTGAGCCGGTATCCGGAAATCATCGATCTCGCCGCAAACAATCTCGCACCACAGCACCTCGTTCACTATTTGCGTGACCTGGCCAATGACTTCCATACCTATTACAACGCGCATGTCTTTATTGTCGCTGACGACCTGCTGCGCGATGCGCGCCTCGGCCTTTGCGCGGCTACGCAGCAGGTCATTGCCAACGGCCTGACTATCCTCGGCGTATCCACGCCCGACTCGATGTAATGGCAAAGAAACGCAGCAAACGACGCAGATCGTCCAGTCAGAAGCAGGACTATCCGGGCTGGGTCTGGATGCTGTTCGGCCTCGCGATCGGCCTGTCCGTGGCGTTCGCGATCTATGTCCGGGGCGGGAAGCCCGCAGCGCCACAGTCCGTGGCCAGGCAGCCTGCGAGCCTTGAGAGCGCTATCGATGACAACGGTGAAGCGTCGCCCTCAGGCACAGCCGAGGAGGTGCCGACGGAGAGCCGCTTCACCTTCTACGACATGCTGCCGAACTTCGAGGTCGTCATTCCCGAACAGGAACCCGACGTCGAAGCCGACGTCGAGCCACGCGCGATCGTCAAACCCGGCCTGTACATCCTGCAGGCGGGCTCGTTCACGCGATTCGAGGATGCGGATCGGCGCCGGGCGGAACTCGCCCTGCACGGCATCGAGTCGAGCATCCAGCGCGTCACGATCGACGACAAGACCTACCATCGTGTGCGCATCGGCCCGATGGACGACCTCGAAAAGCTGAATGTGCTGCGCAGCCGACTTCGCGCCGCGAAGATCGACGTCATCCGCATTCGATTAGGTGAATAAGCTGCGACATAGCCTGGTGGCGCTCCTGCTTGGCTGGCTCACTGCCTGCTCGACGACAGCGCCGGTACAGCCTCCCCCGGAGCCTGCAGCGCCGCAGGCGGCTCCCGCGGCAGAGCCTGTCGAGCCCACGCGGCCTGACGTCAGGATCAGCATCGCCGCTGTCGGCGACATGATGATCGGCACCGATTATCCCGAGAATCACCTGCCCGACGACGACGGCGTGGGTTTCCTGGCCGGGGTCGCGCCCTGGCTCTGGCCCGCCGATATCGCTTTCGGCAACCTGGAGGGCGTGCTCGTCGATGGTGGTGAACCGGGGAAGAAATGCAGCAATCCCAAAGCCTGTTACCTGTTTCGGTCGCCGAGCCGCTATGCCTTCCACTACCGGGCCGCGGGCTTCGACGTGCTGAGCCTCGCCAACAATCACGCGCGCGACTTTGGAGAAGAAGGCCGGACGGCAACGATGCGGGCGCTCGGAGATGCAGGGATACACCATTCCGGGCGGGACGGTGACTTCGCAAGCTTCGAGGTAGAAGGCTTGCGTATTGCCGTGCTTGCCTACGCCGTGACCAAGAACTCGAACATGCTGCTCGATTACGTTCGCTCGGAACAGACGGTGCGCGAATTCTCTGCCAAGCACGACATCGTCATCGTATCGTTTCATGGCGGCGCAGAAGGCCGCGACGTCACCCGCCTGCCTTTCTCCGACGAGGAATACTACGGCGAGCCTCGTGGGGACGTCGTGCGCTTCGCCCGGATGGTCGTTGATGCCGGTGCCGATCTCGTCATCGGCCATGGCCCGCACGTCGTTCGCGCCATGGAGCGCTACAACGACCGACTGATCGCATACAGTCTCGGCAACTTCGCAACCTACTACGGTATCAGCGTCGCCGGGATAAAAGGGGTGGCACCGATTCTGATCGCCACCCTCGACAACGAAGGCCGCTTTGTCGGCGGCGAGATCATCTCGACCCACCAGCTCCGCCCCGCCGGCCCGACGCTGGACCCGGACGGCCGCGCGCTCAAGCTAATACGCGGACTGAGCATCGACGACTTCGGCAACCCCGGACTCACCTTTCACGCCGACGGCCGCATCACGCCCACCGACCGACCGCCCGTAACGCGTCGCACCTTCCCCGAAGACTCTCCGTAGGGGCAGCTCGCGAACCGCGATTGGCCGCTGCAAGAGCGAACGACAGGCGCCCGGGGCATTTCTCTCCCTCATGGCTCGCTGCGCTGCGCGCAGCTGCGCTTTACTTCGGTCGAGAAACGCCCCGGCTCACCTGCGCAGGACGACCAAACCCAAGGGCGGGCTGCCGGCGATGTTTTTCGAGGAAGTAAAGCGGACCGAAGGGAGCCATGACGAGAAAAATCGTCGCCGCAGCCCGCCTGCTCCCTACCTCTCAGTCGTCGCTGCCGACCGATTTGAAATCGACGCCCAGCGACCGAAGTTTTCGATAGAGGTGGGTTCGTTCCATGCCGACGCGTTTCGCCAGCTGCCCGACCTTGCCATCGCACAGCACCAGCTGTTGCTGCAGGTAGGCACGCTCGAACTGCTCACGCGCTTCACGCAGGGGAAGAGCCAGCAGGTCCTGCTTGACCAGCGGCTCGTCTTCGGGCGCCGCGCTCGAAATCTCTGCTTCGACCTCCTCAAGCGATATGTCCTCCTCCGAATCGGACATTAGCAGGCGGCGAACCAGGTTCTTGAGTTCGCGGACGTTGTCCGGCCATGGATAATTCCTGAGCCGGTTCTGCGCGGCAACACTGAAGCGACGAAAGCCCACGCCTTCCGAGTCGACCAGCTTGTCTACATAGTAGTTAAGGAGTTCCGGGACATCTTCCGAATATTCACGGAGCGGTGGTACTCGCAGCACCAGAACGCCGAGATTCGCGACGAGCTCGCGACGCAGTTCGCCGGAACGTATCTTGTCTTCGTAGTCGGACCGCACGGTTGCCAGGATTCTTGCTTTCAGCGGTACGGCGCTGCTGCCACCCTTGCGAGTGAAACTGCCATCCTCCAGAACGCTGAACAGGATCTTCTGCGCGGCTGCGTTAAGGTCTGTCAGCTCGTCAATGACCAGCGTGCCCTCGCTCGCCTTCTCGAAAGCGCCCATTTGAATCTCGCCATCCTGCTCACTTCCGAGCAGGTTTTCCCCGGCGGTTTCATCGGTCAGCGTGGCCGCCGTTACGTTGATCAGGGGGCCGTCCGCACGACCACTCAGGGCGTGGAGGTAGCGGGCAAATGCGCCGCGGCCAGTTCCAGATTCGCCGCTTACCAGTACGGAGGCATCATGCCGGGCATATTGCTTGGCCTTATCGCGCAATGCCTGCATCAGCGCGCTTCGACCGACGGGGGCGAGTACCGGAGGCAGGGTTCCCCGGCCCATGGTTCCCTGCCTGCCAGAGGACTCCAGCGCGCCCTCCACCGTCCTGAGCAGTTTCGCCAGCGACAGCGGTTTCTCCACGAAATCATGTGCGCCGAGCCTTGTCGCCTCTACCGCTGTATCGACCGTGCCGTGGCCCGACATGATTACGACCGGACATTTCAGATCGCCTTCGTCCGACCATTCGCGCAACAGCGTTATGCCGTCAGTATCGGGCATCCAGATATCGAGAAGTATCAGGTCGAAATTGTCTTCACGGCGCGCCGATCTCGCCTCGCTGGCATCGGCAGCCACGGTCACGCCGTAGCCCTCTTCCGATAATATTTCCTGGATCAACGCACGAATGTCAGCTTCGTCATCGACCACGAGCACCCGGGGATTGCTCATGCTCTTTCTCTCCTCTTCTCATTTCGGCTGGTGCCTTTTGCAATCATCGCCTCGCGGGCCGCTTCGCTAATCGGCAGCCTGATGCTGATAACCGCACCTCCGTCTTTCCGGTTTTCGGCAAGAATCGTTCCCACGTGCTCCTCAACCAGTTTCTTGACAACAGCCAGTCCGAGCCCGGTTCCCTTGGGCTTGGTCGT
>JBFEXY010000264.1:0-3889 GCA_041562415.1 Woeseiaceae bacterium | reverse complement strand
GCCTTGACAGAGTCCCGTCAGGGGCTACAATTTCCGGCCTTCCGCGGGAATAGCTCAGTTGGTAGAGCGCAACCTTGCCAAGGTTGAGGTCGCGAGTTCGAGCCTCGTTTCCCGCTCCAAATGCTTAAAAGACCGCCTTAATGGCGGTCTTTTACATTTGAGGAGTAGGCTCGGCTGCAGCATCGCGCACTGCTTGATTAGCGCGCATTCGTCGCGCCGTTGGCCAGGCGAATCGTTTTCGCGTGTACCGGCGCGCCGCGTTTCCCGCTCCAGATACAAGAAAGCCCCTCCGAAGAGGGGCTTTCTTGTATCTGCAACAGACTCGGCTAACGCTTTTGCGCAAAGGTTGCCGGCATCGCATTCGGCGCGCCATTGCCTTGCGACAGTGTTTCGATCTGTACCGGCGCGCCGCGTTTCCCGCTCCGGGCGCATGCACCGGGTTCGGATTCCGGCTCAGATCAGTTGATGGGTACCGAGTCGATCGGTATCCGGGCACTGGCGATTCGCTTTGTATCCTGAATCGCTTCCGTCCATACCAGCACCAGGTCGTCCCCGGCGATACCCATCTGCGGCACGGACCTTGCCGGCGCATCACTGGCAACGCTTACTACGGAGCCCATCCTGCCTCCCGGCATCACCCGGCGGAGAACGAGAGTGCCGCGACCGCCGGCGCCGGCCTGCAGCCAACTGGCGACGGCCGAGCCATCCGCGAGCAGGACGACCTCGACATGCCCCAGGGAGCCTTCCGTGGCCAGCGTGAAAGCAGGACCAAAGCTTGCAGCACTGTCATCGGAGAACCGCAGCTGCACCAACGGCCCCCGTTCCGGGACGGAGAACCAGGCGGCAACTACGTGCGATTCCTCTGCCGCTATAGAGGGTCCGTTGACCGGGCAACCAGCGATCCGCCAGTTATCGACGCTAAGCGGCACGCCCGGCTGCCATCGCCCGTCAACCTGGCGGGTGACGTAGATGTCCCGGATCTCGTCGACCGTTCGGTCGCGGTATACCGCGACCGCCCCGGCAGACGGCATCGCAACGTCAGTCTGGCAGCAATCGCAGATCAGCTCGTCGATTTCCTGCTCGCGCTGAAGCGCATTGTCGGCGTCGATGACGGCGCCGCGCAGAGTCATCCCGGACGCTTGCGGGTCGCTGCCGTGCTCACCACCGGTCTTGCGGCCGTCGAGCCAGATCGCTGCAACTTTGCCGTCGTAGGGATACACGGAGACGAAACCGTGTTCCGTCGGCGTGCCGTCGGTGTGGGGCTTTACCGGCTCTTACCAGCTTTCGCCACCGTCAAACGACTGTGCCATCACAACATGGTAGGAGTAGGTCAGGGGACCCGCCATTTCCAGCCAGTGAGCAACCCAGTGCTCGCTGGTGAGCGCCGAAACCGAGGGCATGTCAGCCCAGTTTACGAACATGTTCTTCCCGGTGACGACCGGCCTCGGCGGTTGCCAGCCTGCCTCCGCCAGCGTGGAGTACCAAAGCGTTGTTCCGTCCTCGTCCGGTTCCATCCAGCTGAGGACCAATGGTTGAGTGGTACCGCCCGAAAGGCGTGGTCCCGCAGCCTGCGGGCCGGCGGGGACCTGGAGCAGGCTTATCGCGGGCTCAGCCGGCGGTGCGTCAGGCGCCGAGCAACCGGCGATGAGGAGCAGAAGGATCGCAATTCGTCTGGGCATGCACCGATTATGCAGGCTCTTCGGCCAAACGTCTCTGGTTTGGGCAACTGCAAATTGATTCTGCCCCGGGGGGCTGTATACTGCGACGCCTGCTGCTCCTGTGGTAGTTTGAATCCTGAGGCTAGGTGGCAGAGTGGTTATGCAGCGGCCTGCAAAGCCGTGGACGCCGGTTCGATTCCGACCCTAGCCTCCATTTTCCCTCTTGGCGTCCGAGCCCAATATCCGATCGGCACGTTTCCGCCAGTCGTGACATAATCGTTGCAACATTCGCTGAACAACTAGCGGCCACGCTACCGCTCGCGAAGCGGAAAAGAGGGCAAATCGTTGCGCAAAACCGCTCTGGTCGTTGATGACTCCAAAACGGCACGAAACGTGCTCAAGAATATTCTCGAGACCCATGATCTCGATGTAGAAACGGCGGAGTCCGCCGAAGATGCGATCGAGTACCTCAGCGACTTCAGGCCCGACATCATTTTCATGGATCATGAGATGCCTGGTATGGACGGCCTCGAGGCCGTGTCAGCAATTAAGGACAACCCTGCCACGGCAACGATCCCGATAATGATGTACACGGCCCAGCAGGGCGAGTTGTACGTGGGCCAGGCGCGTGCGTTGGGAGCAATCGGCGTCCTGCCCAAGCAGCTCGAACCGGTAGAAGTGTCGAAAGTGCTCGAGTCGCTGCGAATCATCGGGGAGGATGCCGAGTCACGCGAGAAGCGTGAAGAGGAAAAGATAAAGGCACACACTGGAGAATACCCGAGTCTCGATCAATTCGATCAGGACCTGAGGTTCATGATTCAGAACCTGTTCGATCAGCAGCGCGAGATACTGCGACGCGAACTCGAGGACAGCCAGGAACTGATCGCGCGACGTGTCGCGGACCGGGTTCGGCCTGCAGCGGCGGATGAGATTGAAGAAGCAGCCGGCAAAGCCGCTGTCACCACGACCTATATGCACCGCGCGGCTGTCGCTATTTTTGGCGTCCTTGCGCTGATATTCGCTTTGCTGTTCTGGTACCGCGAAGACAGCTGGCGGGAGCTACAACAACAAAACGCCGATCTGCAACGGGCGTTGGACGAAAGGCAGGCAAGTGCGACGCAGGATTCCTTCGAGGTCCGGCAGCAACTGAACGAATACCGGCAGTCTGTCGACGAAGTGACGATGGTGGCTCTTGATTCGCTCGAATGGGCGGCTAACCAGTCGTCCAATTACGATTTCAATGAAACTCCGCTGGGCGACTATCGGCTGTCGGTGATCCAGGAGCTGACGAATCACCTGGTTACGCTCGAGTTTCAAGGCGTCGTCCGGATCGAATCGCACGTTGGCAATTTCTGTATGACGTTCGGGGGTCCCGATGGATACGTGCTCGCAGAACCGAACATGCCAGCGGAACAATGTGACCAGGTAGGCTTCGGCCCCAGCGAGGCGTACGAGATCGGTCTGCGGCAGTCGGCTTCGTTTGCAAGCTTCATCAATTCCGCGCGTGCCCGGACGGAGGGAGCGATACGCTACGAAATCATTTCCTACGGAAATTCCAGCCCGTTACTGGATTACCCGGCCACAGTTTCCGGCCTCTCCGCGGCGGAGTGGAATGAGATCGCCGCAAACAACAGTCGCGTGAATATATCCTTATTTCCGGAGTAGTTCTGCGAAGCCTCAGGTTGTGGCTCTGCAGTTGATACCTGATAATTCGATTGCATGCCCGGGTGGCGGAATTGGTAGACGCAGCGGACTTAAAATCCGCTGTCCGCAAGGACGTGCCGGTTCGAGTCCGGCCCCGGGCACCAATAGGATGCGAAAAGAAGTGGCGGGTGACACCGGTCTCGAATTAGTGACTTCCGCAACGTGAATGTGACGCCCTGCCAACTGAACTAATTTCCCCTCGAACCATTTGCACCATCTACAGAAGAGGCCGAGAGCCGGCATCCGCAATTTTCGCGGCCAGTTGCACGGTTGTTTAACGACCTCAAGGTGACCAGGAGGAGGTCGTCGCTACAATTCCTAAGTCCGTGGCAATTTACGGCTTATTGCGGACGTTGGTTGATATATTGGCTGCAGGTCTGTCGACGTTCGGGACGGTAAGATCGTGGAAGTTAAAGAGTATCTCGACACCGCGCTCATAGACGCTGTGTTCGGTGCGCGTTAACGACGCATCGACACAGAAATCGCAGAGAGAGCATGCATGTCCAATTACATCGATCCTGAGCGCG
>JBFEXY010000263.1:0-3898 GCA_041562415.1 Woeseiaceae bacterium | reverse complement strand
ACGGCAGCGGGAATGGCAGAGGCAATGGTCATGCCCGCGAACAGTCCGAGATAGGCGTTCGCCGCTGCGAGGATAACCGCGAGTACGATCGCAAGTACGACCGCGCGCAAAGTAAGTTCGGGGGGTGCTTTGTCCGTCATCGCCGTCTCTGATTCCTGGAGTGGATTTTATTGTTGTTTGTCCGTTACTTCTTCGGCGTTCCCGGTCCGGCAAGGAACCAGATAATCAACCCGAACAGGGGAAATAATCCTACGAGCAGAACCCAGAGTATCTTACTCGTGGTGTCGGCGCTGCTGCCGAAAATCTGGACCAGCGCGTAGACTACGAGAGCCAGGTGAATTAGCGCCCAGAAACCGAGTTCGCCCATCGTATTCTCCTTACGGCTTTGATCGATGCATGGCCGGGATTCTACCGATGTTGACAAATGGTTTCGTTATTTCCGGTTCAACCGCAGCTTTGGGTCGGATAGCGCACGGTTCGCCTGGTTGAGCGTCCCGTCTCACCGATGTTGGACGTTCGGAGGTGCTGAGACAGATTGATCTGACCGACCGATTTTCGGCCACCAGCGGTCGTTCGCTTAGCGTCTTTTAATCACGACAGCAAATTCCGTTCCGTCAGCATCATAAGAGTTGCCTGCAACGTCGCCATACAATTTATCGATTTGAAGCCCGGCGGCGTGAGCTTCCCGCTCCAGCGACTTCGGCGTGAAGTACTGGAGCCAGTTGTATATTTCCCACTGCCGGTTTTCTTCTACGATTGTGTACTTATCAAGGCTTACCTTGTCATCATCGTACTTAAAGCTTGCAACAAAGCCGTAGTATGGGTTCGGTGACCAGAAGCCATTGAGCTGATTCTTCTCGCAGACCAGCCTCTCTTGTTTTTCGTCGAACGCCCTCAGCGAATACACGTCGAGTACTATGCGTCCCTGATCGGATAAGAGTCCCTCGAATTTCTCTAGCATCGTCAATCGCTGCATTGGCGACAATGCACAAAAATCACACATGATCATTGTGATGAGATCGAATGTGCCTTTGGGCTGAAAGTCGAGATAATCAGCCTCAATATAGGAAACCTCGAGGTTCTCTCTTCTTGCGCTCGCTCTCGCATACTCGATGGACCTCGACGAGAAATCTATTCCGAAGACTTCCGCACCGAGACGAGCGATCCGGGACGTATACAAGCCGGGGCCGCAGCCGAAGTCGATCACCCGGCTACTATTGGACAGTTCGAAATGCTCCTGCAGCCAGCGCACTGAATTGTCGATGAAACCCGTGCGCCGGGACGACACGTCGATCTCGCCATCCAGGTGAAAGGCAAGCATTTGCTCAGACGTATGCTCGTCTGTCCAAAGCTCGCTCGCCGTGTAGACAGAGAAGGGTCGAGGTTTCTCGCTAACAGATTCGAGGGCCAAAAAAAGCGATGCTGGTTCCATGAGGTCGGCGTCGGAGGAGCGTTCTGAGTGATCGCTTTAGGTCAGTAACGGTCGTTCGGGCTAATTCTAGCCCATTGTCCGGATCTGGGCGCTTGGCGGACACTCAGCCCGGGCCAATGTCCGCTTTCACCAATACCCGACGTTCAGAGACGCTGAGAAGGCCTGATTCGAATATCAGCTAACGGCAATAAGCGGAAGCTCGTTAGTGCGAAATAAGCCGGGCAAAGTATTTCTTACACCCGACCTCTACATTGAAGAACCCGATTTCTTCGAACCGCAACTGGAGATACCGGTGCTGGAGACAACGGTATCTTTCTCAATTTCAGTATTGCGTACCTGGTTCAGCGACTTTTCGCTAAACCCGGTCAGGGTTTGAAACCACGTGTGATTCAAAAGAGGAAACCGTCAATCAGAATCGACAGCTGCTCACCAGACACCGAGGTATTTCGAAATTCCCTTCGCAGCCTCGCGGCCTTCGAATACGGCCGTTACAACAAGATCGGAGCCGCGCACCATGTCGCCGCCTGCGAAGACCTTCGGGTTGGTCGTCTGAAATGGATGGTCACCGAGTGTTGCGACACGCACGCGGCCGCTCGGCAAAACGTCGATACCTGCGTCCTCGAACCACGCGGGCGGGTTGGGCCGGAACCCGAAAGCGATGATCACTGCATCAGCCGGCAAGATTTCTTCCGTGCCGGGCACTGTCTCCGGCCGCCGGCGCCCGTCTGCACCCGGCTCGCCGAGCCGGGTCTCGATGACCTTGACGCCGGTTACTCGATCACTGCCTACAATCTCCAGTGGCTGGCGATTAAAGAGGAAATTGATGCCCTCTTCCTTGCTGTTGCGGACCTCGCGGCGTGAACCAGGCATGTTTGCCTCGTCGCGTCGATAGGCGCAACTGACGCTCGCCGCGCCCTGGCGGATCGCCGTGCGGTTGCAGTCCATCCCCGTATCGCCACCGCCGAGTACAACGACATGTTTGCCGGCCAGATCGATGTAGTCCAGCGAGTCGTCCTTGATATCCATGAGGCGGTTGACGTTCGAGACCAGGTACGGCAAAGCATCGTACACGCCTTCGAGGTCCTCGCCGGGGAAGCCGCCGCGCACATAAGTGTATGCACCCATGCCAAGAAACACGGCGTCGTATTCGTCGATGAGTTCCTCGAACGGCTTGTCATCGCCTATGCGGGTATTGAGCACGAACTCCACGCCCATGCCTTCGAGCAATTTACGCCGTTGACCGACGATGTTCTTCTCGAGCTTGAACGGCGGAATACCAAACGTGAGCAGGCCGCCGATCTCCGGGTAGGCATCGTAGACCACCGAACGTATACCTTCGCGTGCGAGGATATCAGCCGCGGCGAGCCCGGCAGGACCTGCGCCGACGATCGCCACCCTCTTGCCGGTATCAATAACGTTCGACATGTCGGGACGCCAGCCGAGCTTGACCGCCTCGTCAGTGATATAGCGCTCGACGTTGCCGATGCTCACGGCGCCGATACCGTTGTTGAGCGTGCACGCGCCCTCGCACAGCCTGTCCTGCGGGCACACGCGACCGCATATTTCCGGCAATGAGTTCGTCTGGTGGGAAAGCTCGGCCGCCTCGAAGAGCTTGCCTTCCTCGATCAGCACCAGCCAGTTCGGGATGTAGTTGTGAACGGGGCACTTCCACTCGCAGTAGGGGTTGCCACAGGACAGGCAACGGCCAGCTTGCTGCGCAGCATCTGCGCCATCGTAGCTATCATAGATCTCGCCGAAATGTCGCACTCGCTCTTCCGGCGATTGCTTTTCCGGATCGCGCCGTGGAACCTCGAGAAACTGGAGCGGGTGTTTGGCCATAGAGCTTATTACGCCGCCTGCCTCAGGGATTCGATCAGCGATCCGAGTTCGGCCGCTTTAGGCTTCACGAGCCAGAACTTTGGCAGGAACGTACGGTAATCTTCGAGAATCATCTCGCCCCACTCGCTGGCCGTAGCCTCGATGTGCGCCATGATCAGCGAACGCAGGTGATGCAGGTGCGCCTCCATGCTCTCCGGGGACACGCGATGAATATCGATGAGTTCGTGGTTGTAGCGATCCACGAAATCCCGCTCTATGTCGAGTACGTACGCGAAACCTCCCGTCATCCCCGCGCCGAAATTGACGCCGGTGCGTCCGAGCACGACTACGACTCCATCCGTCATGTATTCGCAGCAATGGTCGCCCGCGCCCTCTATAACAGCCGTCGCGCCGGAATTGCGTACGGCGAAGCGCTCGCCCGCACGCCCGGCGGCAAACAACTGGCCCCCGGTAGCACCGTAAAGACAGGTGTTGCCCACAATCGAGGTTTCCCGCGCTACATAGGCGGCGCTCTCCGGAGGCCGAATCGTGATGCGGCCTCCCGCCATGCCCTTACCCACGTAATCATTGGCGTCGCCGACGAGATTGAGGTTCAGGCCCGCTACATTCCATGCGCCGAAACTCTGT
>JBFEXY010000262.1:0-3902 GCA_041562415.1 Woeseiaceae bacterium | reverse complement strand
GCGGCGCCAAACGCCGTCAGCGCAACCGGAACTTCCTGCGCCTTCTCCGCATCGCTCTTCTTGCGCGCGGTGGTAACGATCTCCTCGAGCATCGCGCCCGCGGAGCCCTCTTGAGCGCTCACTGTCGCGGGTAGTGAGAATGCGACAAGCGCTGTGACAATTGCTGCGCCCAGTCCTGAAAGTGCAGCGGACGCAGAGCGTATCTCTCTGTAAATTGTAATGGTTTTCATTTTCATCCCCCGGCAGCCTTGCTGCAGTCTGAACAGGTTACTCTTGTTTGTATTCGCCGCTCAATCAGTAGAATGCGCAGCCATGACTTCGACTAAGGAATCTCCCTCTCGTCTAAGAACCGTCCGCAGTTTCGTGCGCCGGGCGGGTCGCCTCACGACCTCCCAGCAGCGCGCACTGGAGGAACTCTGGCCAGCATTTGGTATCGAGTTCAGTAACGAACCGCTGCAATTCGATATCCTGTTTGGGCGCGCTGCCCCTGTAGTGTTGGAAATCGGATTCGGCAACGGGGAGACGCTGGTGCAGCAGGCGGCAGAATTCCCGGAGGCCGATTTCCTGGGTATCGAGGTACACGAGCCCGGCGTCGGTCACTGCCTGCTCAAAGCGCAGGATGCCGGTGTCTCAAACCTGCGGCTGATCCGGCACGACGCCGTCGAAGTTCTGGACGCAATGATCCCTGCGGGGTCGCTTTCGCGCGTCAACCTGTATTTCCCGGATCCCTGGCCCAAGAAACGCCACCACAAGCGCCGGATCGTGCAACCGCGGTTCCTCGAGACGGTGGCGAAGTGTTTGTCGGCGGGTGGCTCGTTGCACATCGCCACGGACTGGGCCAACTACGCCGAGCACATCGAGACAACGATCCGCGAGTCCGGCCGTTTCGAGTGCGCCGAGCGGCGCGTCCATGCCGGCGACAAACCGCTCGACCGGCCCGGCACCAAGTTCGAGCGCCGCGGGCTGCGGCACGGCCATCAGATCTGGGACTGGCGGTTCGTCCGTGTCGATAATCAGCCAGAAAGTCTTGCAAGTGGCGAATTGTGATCTATATATAAAGAAACAAGGGACTTTTTAATCAACGGACAGGACGAACAAAAATGGCAGTACCCTACCCTGTGATCGGCCAGTGGTTCACCCGCCCGAACGGTACGCTGTTCGAGGTGGTGGCGGTCGACGAAGACGGCGGCACCGTGGAGCTGCAGCAGTTCGACGGTACGATCGACGAAGTCGACATGGAATCCTGGCCCGATTTGTTGCTCGTCGAGGCCAGTCAGCCGGAGGATTGGTCCGGTTCCGTCGACATGGATCCGGAAGACTACGTCGGCAGAAAGAATGACGAGATGCCGGCAGGATTCCACGACCCGCTGGAGTTTCTCGATAATCTTTGAGCAGCGGCGGAAAGCCCGTCTTACATGCTCACAGGACCGGTGACGTAGACGACGCCGTCGCGCACGTCCACATCCACTCTTCGCAAGGCTTTTCCCGGGCAAGGACCGGCGAAGCACTCGCCGCTCCTGATATCGTAGAGCGCGCCGTGCGACGCGCAGACAATCGCCGATCTATCCTTTGTCAGGAAACAGTGCGGCGCCCAGTTCAGCGGATGCCCGACATGCATGCAGTAGTTCTGGTAGGCATACACATCGTCGCCCTGCCGCACCACGAATCCCATGAACGGCCAGTCGCCGTCTCCGATCGTAAACTCACGGCAGCCGGGATCGTCCAGCTCGTCCAGTAAACCGACGCTTACCTCACGCATCCCCATTGGGGCCCACCAGCCTGTCGTGGTGCTTCGCAACGATCATCGAAAGCAGGATCGCGGGAAGCCCGAGCGCCGCGGCATACAGGAAGAAGCCCATCCAGCCGATCGCCTCCTGGACATTGCCGGAATAACCGGCCGTGAACTTGCCGAGAATGCTCATCAGCGAGCTCATGAGCGCGTACTGGGTCGCCGTAAAGGACTGGTTGACGAGACTCGACAGGTACGCGATGAAGACCGTGCCACCGAACCCCATGGCAAAGTTGTCGGCGCTGATCGTCACCGTGAGCATCCAGATCTCGGCGCCGACATAAACCATCATCGCGAAGAACAGGTTGGTGCTCGCGATCAGTACCGTGGCGATGATCAGGCAGCGCGCGATGCCATACTTCACGACGGCCCAGCCTCCCGCACCCGCACCGACCAGAGAGACGACGATTCCGTAGATCTTCGCCACACTCGCAATCTCCGCCTTGCTGAAACCAATGTCGAGGTAGAACGGGTTCGCGAGAATGCCGAGTACGTAGTCGCTCAATCGGAAGAACACGATGAACAGGATGATCAGGAGAGCGAACCGGCCGAAGCGGGTGAAGAAATCCACCAGCGGGTCGATGACGGCGGGTTTCGCCCAGTGCCCTATCCGTGCCGCGAAGCCCAGCCCGCTGTATGAACGCGCAACAACGACGACGTCGGGTTCACGGCACCAGAACGTGGTTGCAATCCCGACCACCATGCAGCCGGACATCGCGGTGTAGGCCAGCGACCATGATCCATACTCGGCGATATACAGGGCGCCGGCGCCGGCAACGAGCAGCGCGAGCCGGTAGCCATACTGGTAAGAAGCAGCAAGCACGCCCTGTAGGCGGGTTTCCGCGCTTTCGATACGGTAGGCGTCGATTACGATGTCCTGCGTCGCCGATGCGAACGCAACGGCCAGCGCGACCGTGGCAAATACGCCGATGGCCTGCGAAGGATCGGTGCTGGCCATGACCAGGAGCGCGCAGGCAATCCCCACCTGGGCCAGCAGCATCCAGCTGCGGCGCCGCCCCATGAGCCTCGTCAGTACCGGCACCGGTAGCGAGTCGATGAACGGCGCCCAGACGAACTTCAGACTGTATGCAAAACCCAGCCAGGCGAAGGTGCTGATCGTACTCATCTGGAGACCAGCGTCTTTCAGCCACGCGGACAACGTCGAATACACGAGGAGAAACGGCAGGCCCGCGGAGAAGCCGAGCAGGAACATCACGATCACCGGCTGCTGCAGGTAATACCGGTACCCGGGGGATGTCCCTCGGGGCATGTTGCTGTCTTCAGCCGACATCGTCCCAGTCGTAGTCCATGATGAGCGGCGCGTGATCGGAAAAACGCTGCTCCCTGTAGATTTCGGTTCTGAGTACGCGATCCTTCAGACCCGGCGTGACGACATGATAGTCGATGCGCCACCCTACATTGTTGTCCCAGGCGCGGCCCCTGTTCGACCACCAGGTGTACTGTTCCGGCCCCTGGTCGAGCGTCCGGAACGCATCCACCCAGCGATAATCACCGAACACTTTATCGAGCCAGGCGCGCTCCTCGGGCAGACAGCCGGAGTTCTTCTGGTTGGACTTCCAGTTCTTGATGTCTTCTTCCTTGTGAACGATGTTCCAGTCGCCGCAGATCACGTACTCGGAACGCCGGCGCTGCAGCTTCCTGAGGTGTTCGGTGAACGAATCCATGCAGCGGTACTTCGCCTCCTGGCGATCCTCGCTCGAGGACCCCGACGGCAGGTACAAGGACACGACGTTGATGCCGCCCAGCTGTACCTCCAGGTACCTTCCCTCGGCATCGAATTCCTCGTCGCCGTATCCCCTGAGCACCTTCTTCGGTTCATGCCGGCTGTAGATGGCAACGCCGCTATAGCCCTTTTTTATCGCGTCCTCGTAATAACAATGGTACCCGGCTGGTGAGAAGCACTCGTCGGTGAGCTGATGAACCTGCGCTTTTGTTTCCTGGATGCATACGACGTCGGCGTCCTGCGCCGCCATCCAGTCGAAGAATCCCTTGCGCGCAGCTGCTCGGATGCCGTTCGCATTGAGGCTGATAACCCGGAACAAACCGTCCCTCCCTGTTTCTTCAATTAAGGTGATACCGAAATCGCCTGCGG
>JBFEXY010000261.1:0-3910 GCA_041562415.1 Woeseiaceae bacterium | reverse complement strand
TGATTCGGTATCGACTTTATCGGACATGCAGGCCGTAGGCAGCTGATTCGGTTATTGCTATTAGTATATTAGTAGACCGTTACACGCATGCTACTCGCCGTCGGGGAGCAGCGCCAGCCAGTCGTGATCGCGTGCACCGATTACCATGAAATGCGGGTTTAAAATGTCCTCTTTCTGGTTATATTTCATGGGATTACCATCTAGTTCCACGACCGAGCCGCCGGCCTGTTCGACCACCGCCTGTGCGGCCGCGGTGTCCCATTCCGACGTTGGTCCGAGGCGCGGATAAACGTCCGCGCCGCCTTCGGCGACGACACAGAATTTCAGCGAGCTCCCCATGGGAACGAGGTCGCAGTCACCGAGATTCTCGATAAAGGCGTCGAGGCTCGCGCCCCTGTGGGAACGACTGCCGACGACCCGCACCGGGCGACCACTGCTTTGCGCGACACGGATCGGTTGCGGCGACTCCCCGCCAGCGCGCAGCTCGGCCCCATGACCTTCGCAGCCGATATAGGTCTTGCCCTGGACCGGCACATGCACGACGCCGAAGACGGGACGACCGTCGGCGATGAGCGCAATATTGACGGTGAACTCACCGTTTCGGTTCACGAACTCCTTGGTGCCGTCGAGAGGGTCGATAAGCCAATAAGTCGGCCATTTGCTGCGTTCCTCGAAGGGGGGCAGTCCGGATTCTTCCGAGATTACGGGCAGGTCCGGTGTGATCTCTGCCAGTCCCGCAACGATCCGCCGATGAGAGGCAAGATCGGCCTGCGTCAGGGGAGACTCGTCATCCTTGCTTTGAACGTCGAAGTCGCTCGCGTAGACTTCGAGGATCGCATCGCCGGCTTGCCTTGCCAGGTTGACGGTCGGCTCGATGAGATCGACATAATTCATTCCAGCATCCATATCGGCTGACGGGGCGCGCAGTATACGGTGAACAACGACCCTAAGACCATGCTAAACGAGTGCGAGACGCTGATGCTCGATATGGACGGCACCGTGCTCGATCTCGCTTACGACAACTACGTCTGGAAAGAGCTGGTCCCCGAGCACTATGCGGAAGCGAAGGGCATCAGTATCGACGTTGCTCGCAGCCGGCTGTACGCGAAGTACCAGGCGATCCAGGGTGACATCCAGTGGTACTGCCTGGATCACTGGAGCGAGCGCCTGGGGCTGGACGTACTCGAGCTGCACCGTGGCGTCAATCACCGGATCGATTATCTTCCGGGTGCGAAGGACTTCCTGCATGCGCTGCGCGAGCATCACGTGCGTGTGCTGCTCGTTACGAATTCACATCCGGATACGCTGGCGCTCAAGGACGAGGTGACCGGTCTCGCCGAGTATTTTGATGCGATCTATACCTCACACCAGTTCGGTTATGCGAAAGAGCGGCAGGAGTTCTGGCACGCCCTGCAGGAAGCAGAGGGCTTCCGGATGGAATCGACGCTGTTCGTGGACGATAACCAGACGGTGCTGAAGAGCGCGGACACCTATGGCCTGGAGATGCTCGTCGAGATCAACCTTCCCGATACGTCGGAACCCGTGAGGGAGAAAACGGCTTATACGGGTGTGATGGGTGTGGCGGACCTGTTGCGCTAGGGTCTTTCGCGGTTTGGGAACCGCTCCTACGATCTCTTCCTGGGCGGCCCGCGGCGGCTCGGGCGCTTGCTGCTCCGTCCACGATGCTGATCGGTCTTTTTTCTTGGCCGCGATTTGGGCTTTTTCAGCTCCGGTAGCAAGGCCACATCGTAGTTTGCGACCGGGATCTTGTGACCGATGTAGTCCTCGATGTCGGGCAAAGACACCGCATAGGTTTCGCAGCCGAAACTGATTGCATCGCCGGCTGCCCCCGCACGAGCCGTGCGGCCGATGCGGTGCACATAGTCTTCGGCGTCCTGCGGAAGATCATAATTGATCACGTACTGAACGTCGGGGATATGCAGGCCTCGGGATGCAACGTCGGTGCCGATCAGGACCGGCAGGTCGCCGCTCTGGAAATCCATCAACATGCGCAGACGTTTCTTCTGCGGGACGTCGCCGGATATCGCCTGCGCATCGATGCCATTTGCCTGCAGATAAGCCTGCACGCGTTCCGCTTCCCGCTTCATGTTGACGAATACCATGATGCGGCCCTGGCCCATCTCGCGAATAAGGCCGACCAGCAACGGCATCTTCTCCTCGTTCGAAGGAAAGAAGATCGCCTGCCGAACTTTGTCTGCGGTGACCTTATCGGGTTCTATGCGGATCAGCTCGGGCTCATTCATGTGCTCGTAGGCAAGCTCCATGACGTTGTGTGAGAGCGTGGCCGAAAACAGCATGTTCAGGCGTTTGTCCGGGGGCGGCAGACGCCTGAGCAGATAGCGAATGTCCTTTATGAAGCCCATGTCGAACATGCGATCCGCCTCGTCGAGGACAGCCACTTCGACCCGGTCGAGTTTGAATACGCCCTGTTTGAAATAGTCGATGATGCGTCCGGGCGTTCCGATGAGAAGATCTATTCCTTCTTCGATGATGCGCCGCTGCTTCTCATAATCCGTGCCGCCGAACGCGAGCCCGATCTTGAATCCGGTGTGGCTGCCGAGCAATTCGGCGTCATTGGCAATCTGCACGGCAAGTTCACGCGTGGGTGCGAGCATGAACGCTCGCGGCTGCTTCTTCCCGTCATCGTCGGGGGCTGAGGTCAGCAGGCGCTGGTAGGCCGAGATCAGGAATGCCGCCGTCTTTCCGGTGCCCGTCTGGGCCTGGCCAGCTACATCGTGACCTGCGAGAGCGATCGGCAGGGTGCTGGCCTGGATGGGTGTACAGAATTCGAAGCCGGCATCGCGGATGCCCGCCTGCACTTGTTCGTGGATGTCGAGTGCGTCAAATCTGAGGTCGCTCAGATGGTTTTGGCTCATAGGATTTTGGTCGGAAAATGTGCGTGAAAAGCTTGCAAAATGGCTCGCGAAGCGTTCAAATTAGCTTAATTCGACGCGACAATCGTCGCACCCGCCGTATTCGTAATCATCAATTCCAGAGAAAAGCCGGAATTAATCGGCGTTAAAGCGCGATAGTTTGCCTGATGTTTCGGGCAGCGTCATCCATTTTACAGCGTTCGTTTATCGGGGGAGCTGATGACGAGCCTGTCAAAACCAACATTTCGATCTTCATTGTGGAGGAAGTAGCCGGTGAGCGACAACATCGTGCACACCAATGACAGTAATTTTGACACGGACGTATTGCAGTCCGACAAGCCGGTCCTGCTCGACTTCTGGGCCGAGTGGTGCGGACCCTGCAAAATGATTGCGCCGCTGCTGGACGAGGCCGCAAGTGAATATGCGGACAAGCTCGCAATCGTCAAACTGAATATTGATGAGAATCCGAATACGCCCCAGAAGTTCGGTATCCGCAGCATTCCGACCTTGATGCTATTCAAGGACGGTGCCGTAGCCGCGCAAAAACTGGGCGCGATGTCGAAATCTCAACTAATGGAATTCCTGGACAGCAATCTGTGAGAGGGTACTTGGGTAATTCAACGAAGAGCCGGCCAAAACAAACCGGCAACAAAAGCAAAGGCAGCCCGAACCGGCGGCGCCGCAGGCGTCCGCCCCAGTCGGAGTATCCCGACGACGACGGCAGCCTCGAAGTAATCCCGCCGGAGGAACTCGAGCAGAGCAAGGACACGATGAACCTGTCCGAGCTCAAGACGCGTCCCGCCGCGGAGCTTGTCGAACTCGGTGAGAAGCTCGGGCTCGAAGGCCTGGCGCGGTCGCGCAAGCAGGACATCATCTTTTCGATCCTGAAGGCGCACGCGGACCAGGGCGAGCACATTTACGGTGAGGGCGTCCTCGAGATACTGCAGGACGGTTTCGGCTTCCTGCGGTCCGCAGACAGCTCGTATCTTGCCGGGCCCGACGATATCTACGTCAGC
>JBFEXY010000260.1:0-3916 GCA_041562415.1 Woeseiaceae bacterium | reverse complement strand
GCGTGGCAGGATCGGGTCATCAAGTGACAGCGAAAGGGTAACGGTGGACAGGCGGGAATTCCTGAGACTGCTGGCGATCGCCGGCATCGCATCCGGTTCGGCCGGCTGCGCGGCCCGCAGCCGCTCACTGGAGGCAGACATCTACGCGGCCGAACCTTTCGGCCAGGTGCGCCTGCTGCACTTTACCGACTGTCACGCGCAGCTGTTGCCTGTTTACTTTCGTGAACCCAGCGTCAACCTCGGCTTCGGCGAGGCAAGCAACCGCCCGCCCCATCTCGTGGGCGAGGCGCTGCTCGAGCATGCGGGCATCGAGCCTGGAAGCCGATTTGCACACGCCATCACTCATCTCGACTTTGCGGACGCTGCCAGGCGTTACGGCGAGGTTGGTGGATTCGCGCATCTGAAGACACTGATCGAACGTCTGCGCGGCGAGGCGGGCCCGCAGAATTGCCTGTTGCTTGATGGCGGCGACACCTGGCAGGGGTCCGGCACGGCTTACTGGACTCGCGGACGCGACATGGTTGGGGCCTGTAACCGGCTCGGCGTCGACGTCATGACCGGTCACTGGGAGTTCACTTACGAGGACTCCGAGGTACTGCGGAACATCGAAGAGTTCGCGGGAGACTTTGTAGCGCAAAACGTCAGGCTGACTGACGATGCCGTTTTCTCCGGTGCCGAGGCATTCGACGAGGATACCGGCCACGTTTTCCGGCCCTATACCTTACGCGACGTCGGCGGAAAGACGATCGCCGTGATCGGCCAGGCATTTCCGTATACACCGATTGCGAACCCGTCGCGTTTCATTCCCGACTGGACTTTCGGTATCCGTGCCGGCGAATTGCAGAGTCTCGTGGACACGGTGCGCCAGAATGAGCGGCCCGATGCGGTAATCCTCTTGTCGCACAACGGTATGGATGTCGACCTGAAGCTTGCTCGCGTCGTTTCGGGTATCGACGCGATCCTCGGCGGACACACGCACGACGGCGTGCCTGTTCCGGTCATCGTCGACAACGCCGCGGGCCGTACCGTTGTTACAAATGCCGGTTCCAACGGCAAGTTTCTCGGCGTACTGGACCTCGAATTCGGTAGCGGCGGCGTGGGCGATTTTAGTTACCGCCTGTTGCCCGTGTTCTCGAACCTTTTGCCTGCCGATGCAGAGATGAACGCTTACATCGCGAGCGTTCGCGAACCGTGGCGGCAGGCGCTGGAAGAACCGCTTGCCACTGCCGAGGTCTTGATGTTCCGCCGGGGAAATTTCAACGGCACGTTCGACCAGGTCATCTGCGATGCGCAGCGGGCGGTTGGCGATGCCCAGATCGCATTGTCGCCCGGATTCCGTTGGGGGACGACGGTCCTGCCGGGCGACACGGTAACCATGGAGCGGGTAATGGACCAGACCTGTATTACCTATCCGGAGACCTACGTTCGCGACATGACGGGTGAACAGATCAAGCTCATCCTGGAAGACGTGTGCGACAACCTGTTCAACCCGGATCCTTTTTATCAGCAGGGCGGGGACATGGTTCGCACCGGTGGGATGAACTACGTCTGTGAGCCGACCGCAGCCGCGGGCGAGCGGATTTCAGGAATGACGCTGGATGACGGTACACCGATAGAGGCAGGCAAGAACTACCGTGTCGCCGGCTGGGCTACAGTTGGAAGCCAGGCGCCGGGTCCGCCGATCTGGGACGTCGTAGCTGAGTACCTGCGGGATGTAAAGGTTGCGAAGATAGAGCGTCTGAACACGCCCGTGTTGAAGGGTGTGAAAAGCAACCAGGGGATAGCCGACTATCCCGAACAAGCTTGAGGTGACATTGCCATGAGATCTGCCCGCCTGTTCGCTGTGCTGCTGATCATCCCGAGCCTCGTGTGTGCGCAGGCCCTGGCCGACGATGAGGACAAGCCGTTCGCAGAGGCGAGGATCGTCCTGCAGGTGGCTGACGGCGACGCCGAAACACAGACACGCGTGCTCAATGTCGCCAATAACCTGATCAAGCACTACGGCGGGCCGGACTTCGTCGATATCGAGGTCGTGGCGTATGGTCCGGGACTGTCTTTGCTGTACCCGGGAAACGCCAACGAAGAACGCATTTCCAGTTTGCTGGCCAACGACGTGCGTTTCGTCAGCTGCATGAACACGGTCGAATCGATCGAGCGGGCGACAGGCAAACGTCCCGATCTCATTCCGGAAGCAATACCCGTGCAGACGGGGGTCGCGCGCCTGGTCGAGCGGGCGCAGCAGGGCTTTGTCGTGATAAGGCCCTAGCCGAACGGCAGGCTTTGTCCGGTCGGCCTACTCGGCAAGCTCGAGCGCAGCCGACACGGACTTGATGCCGGCCTCGGCACAGGCATGGTCCGCCTCGCCCGAGGGGGCGCCCGATATGCCGATCCCCGCCACTGTAGAGCCCGACACCGTTACCGGTATGCCCCCGCCGATCATGAGCGCGTTATCGATGAATCGTGCGCCCGACTGAGCGGAGTCCGGCGCCGTATTTTCGGCAAGGCTCAGCGTATTGGCCCGAAAGCTGACGGCCGTCCATGCTTTACGCACCGCCGTATCCGGCGTGTGCGCTCCGGCAAAGCGGTCGCGCAGGACCACCTGGGTTACGCCCATACGGTCAACCACGGCAACGGCAACCTGGTAGCCCTCGTCCCTGCAATTCTCGAGAGCCGCCTGCGCCATCTCGAGCGCGGTATCGGGGGATAGCGACCGGAATTCGACCAGGGGCGATTCGTCCGCTATTGCGGACAAGGATGACGCCGCAAGCAAGGCGAAGGCGCCGGGAGCGCGGCGCCACGCTTTGGCATTCATTGCGATCACAAGGGTTTGAGCGTGAGCTCGTCGGCCGATGCGCGGACGAACCCGTATTTCTCATAAATCGACTGCGCATCATCCGTTGCCAGGTAGGCAAGATAGCGCGCCGCGTTGTCCTGGTTGCGGCCATTCCCCATCACGCCAATGGCGTAGTTCACCTTGTCCTGCTTGTTGAGGGGCGCCGGAATTGCGACACCGTCGATCGGGCGTCCTTCCGCTTTCGCATGAACGACTTCCGTCGTCCAGACGATGCCTACGTCCGCTTCGCCTTTTTCGATAAGGTCCGGCGTCTCGCGGTGATGGCGCGATGTGAACCAGGTCTTTCCTTCGACCGCCCAGCAGCTGCGGCATTCCTTGCCGCCGGTCACTTTTTCATGCAGCCCGAGATCCTTGAGCATCTCGCTCCCATAGAACTTGAATATGCCTTCCGTCAGCGGATTCGGGTGCGACTGTACGAGATCATCGCGGCCGAGATCCTCAGCGCCCTTGATATTCTTCGGGTTGCCTTCGGCAACCATGAGCTCGAGCTTGTTGTGAATGTAGATGGCGTATTCGTCCATCAGGCCTTTCTCTTTTAGCTTCCTGAGGTGGCCGATATTTACGGACGCAAATATGTCCGGGTTCATCGCCGTCTTCTCGCCCTCGATTTCACCCTGCTTGAGCAGCTGGTTCTTGAGGATCTGGCCCGGAGGGATGGTCTCGACGTACACCGTCTCGATATCGGGATTCTTGTTCTGGAAATCCGTGATCAGCTCCTGCATCACCATAAACTGGTTGCCCGCCAGGTACATGACGAGGTCGGCGGTATAGGAATCACCGATCGAGCCGTATTCCACTTCCCCGTTCGTATGGAACGTCCGGTAGTCCTTACCATGACCTGCATCCTTGGCCTCAGCCAGCGCGGTGCCGGATGCGGTTGCGAACAATGCCAGCGACAGAAGCTTTGCGGATGTCTTCATGATTATTGTTCCCCCCCACTTAGATTTTTTCGTATTGCCAACCGTCCTGCATGCGCATGACGACGCGATCGAGCGCGGTGTAGTCCTGCCTGATGTCGGGAACGAGTATCACTTTCACGCCCTTTTCCTCGAGGCGCTGGAT
>JBFEXY010000259.1:0-3928 GCA_041562415.1 Woeseiaceae bacterium | reverse complement strand
TCAGCAACAGGAAACCCCGTTCCAGGTCTGCCTCGATCACGCGGGGCGCATGAATCCCCATTGCTTCGAGATAGCCGGCGACCCGGACGAAAGGCAGGCAGTCTTCCTGTGGTGGTGGCGCGTCCATGACGATGCAACTTTCATCGCCCTTCTGCAATCGAAAATAGCGTCTGAAGCTCGCATCGCCCGAAGCCGGCGTGAGAGCGCTGCCGGAAACCGCGTCGACACCCTCGACCCAGCGCTTCAGGTCCGCAAGACGGGCATCGGCCCCGGCGTTCGAATGCTTAATCGGTTGTCTCCGTAACGCGTTGAAGCACCTGACAAACTGTGCGAAGGTAACAAACAAGGTAACAAATAAGAATGCCTGATAACATCCCGGTGTCATCGCTTCCACACGAGCATTGCGTTCGTCCGCAGACTTGTATTCCAGATACCTGATTACGTCGATCTGCCTTCTAGGCTTGCCCGCGGCCCAGGCCGCTGATCCGCTCGCCTGCGAAAACACGCTTGGCCTTCGGCTTTCTGAAGACGCGCCCCAGGCCATCCCCCTCGACGATCCGGATGCCATAGAGCTGGAGGCCGGTGGCGTCGAAGCCCGGCTTGGCGAAAGCCCCACCGCGTCGCTGAGCGGCGGCATCGTTCTGCGGCGTGCCGACAAGCTGGCCGGGGCGGACAGCGCCCGCTACGACCCCGAAACTCTGTCGCTGTATCTCAGTGGTGACGTGCGCTACGAAGACCCGGGCACGCAGATTCGGAGTGACAGCGCCGAATTCGAATACGAGTCCGGGCGAATCGGTTTCTCGGGCGCCGAATTCTGGATGGGCAGCAACAATTCCAGAGGGGCTGCAGACCTGCTGCAGATCAGCCAGGACGGCTTGCTGCAGCTCGACAATGTCAGCTATACGACCTGTCCGCCCGGATCGAACGACTGGTTGCTCGAGGCAAGCGACATCGATCTCGATAGCCGCAGTGGCACCGGTACAGCGCGCGGTGTGAAACTGCGCTTCCAGGGCATACCCATACTCTATGCGCCCTACTTGTCGTTCCCGATCAGCGATGCCCGAAAATCCGGCATGTTGACGCCCGAAATCGGCAGCACGAGCCGAAGCGGCAACGAGATCGTCGTACCGTTGTATTGGAACATCGCGCCTAATTACGACGCGACTCTTACGCCGCGCGTGCTGACCGACCGCGGCGTGCAGATGCAGGGGCAATTCCGTTACCTGACCAAGTCGCACGACGGCATTGTCGATGCGGAGTACCTCAGCGACGACAAGCTCGACGGAGAGTCGCGAAGCTTTATCAGCATTGATCATACGAGCTTGTTGCTAAACCGCCTGCGCGGGAAGGTCGAGTTCCGTGAAGTATCGGACAACCAGTATTTCGAAGACCTCGGCAGCAGCCTGAGCACGTCGACTATTACGCATCTAAACCGTTCGGTGCATTTCGATGTTCACACTGACAAGCTGTCGCTTTTCGGCCAGGTCCAGGACTACCAGACCATCGACGACGCGATCGTGCCGGAAAACGAGCCCTACCGCCGCCTGCCGCAGCTGCTTGCGCACGGCAGCTGGCCCGACCTGTGGTTGGGATCGACGATAAACCTCGAGGGCGAAATCGTTAACTTCGACCGCGAAGTCGGCGTGACTGGCTGGCGTTTCAACCTGGCACCCGAACTCGAGCTGCCGCTGACGCGGCCCGGCTTGTTCTTCATACCGGCGATCGCCGTGGACTATACGAGTTATGACCTCAGCAACACGGAGCCGGGGCAGCGCGACAATCCAGAGCGCGTGCTGCCAATCGCGAGCATCGACACGGGCATGGTGCTGGAACGCCTGATCAACAACTCGACCAGGAAACGGATGCAAACGATCGAACCGCGCCTGTTGTACGTGCACGTGCCGTTCGAGGACCAGTCGGATCTGCCGGTATTCGACACCATCACGCCCGACCTCAACCTCGTGCAGCTATTCCGGAAGAACAGGTTCCTCGGCGTGGACCGAATCGCCGATACGGACCAGCTCAGCGTCGGTGTTACCTCGCGCGTCCTCGACGTTGCAACGGGCGAGGAGTTGATGTCCGGCACCATCGGGCAAATTCGTTACTTCAACACCAGCAATGTCGCTCTGCCTTCCGCACCCACTTTCACGGACGAGTCATCGGACTATATCGCCGAACTTCGTTTCCTGCTGCTCAGGAACGTAAATTTCGATCTTGGGCATCAGTGGGGAACGAGCGGCGACCGCGGCACGACCCAGTCGCAGGCGCGGCTACAATACCGGCCCGCGACAAACCGCATCGTCAACCTGGCCTACCGGTTCCGGCGCGACTCGCTCGAGCAGGGCGATGTATCCTGGTCGTGGCCGCTGAGCAGAAAGTGGAATTTCGTCGGCCGCTACAACTATTCTTTCCGCGACGAGAAGGCGCTGGAGGAATTCTACGGACTCGAATACGAGAGTTGCTGCTGGGGACTGCGCCTTGTTTCCCGGCGCTACATTTCCACGCGCGACGGAACTCGCGACACGACCTATGGTCTGCAACTGGTACTCAAGGGCATGGCCAGCGTCGGTACGGCCGCTGACAAATTGCTCGAACGTGGTATTCTTGGCTACTCTGCAGACCCTCGGTAGTAAATAGTGTTTAGAATCAGATACTTATACGCGGTTGTCGCGATCGCGACGGCGCCATTCACGGCCGCCGAAGAACTCTCCGAGACCGGCGAGTTTCTCGACGGCGTGGCGGCAATCGTTAACGAGGGCGTAGTGCTGAAGAGCCAGCTGCGCGACGAAATCACGTTGATCACGAAGCGCGCGCAGCAGCAAGGATTCCAGCTGCCGCCGCCCGGCGTCCTGGAGGAACAGATACTCGAACGCCTCATCGTTACCGAGATTCAGCTGCAGCGAGCCGACCAGATCGGCCTCTCTATATCGGACCAGATGCTGAATGAGTCGATCGCGCGCATGGCCCAGCAGGCGGGTATTCCTTTTGACCAGATGCCGGCCGCCCTTGCGGCCGACGGTGTCGACTACGCGGACTTTCGTCGTGGCATGCGTGAGGAGATCACGCTCGAGCAGCTGCGCCGTATCATGGTCGGCCAGCAAATCGATGTATCCGACCGCGAAATCCAGCAATGCATTACCGACATGGAAGATAATGTCGTCGTCAATTCGAGCTGGAATCTTTCGCACATCCTGGTGAACCTGCCGGACGGTGCGACAGCGGCGGAGATCGAAGAGACCCGCGAATTAACGCAGCAGGTCTATCAACAGATCATGGACGGCGCAGACTTCGGAGAGATGGCGGTCCGTTACTCGCAGAGCGACACTTCGCTTCGAGGGGGCTCGCTCGGCTGGATCGAAGGGCAGCAGATTCCGTCATTCTTCGTGGACATACTTGCGGACATGGAAGCCGGTGACATCTCGGAGCCATTTCGCACCTCGAGCAGCTTTCATATCGTAAAGGTGAACGAGCTCAGGAGCGCTATTCAGCGCAGCGAGATCAATCAGACCAGGGCGCGTCACATCCTGATCACGCCTAATGAGATCATCGACGACGCAACCGCCAAGCAACAGCTCGAAGATGCGATCGAGCGAATCGAGGAAGGCGAGGAATTCGATGAGCTGGCAAAATTATTGTCGGATGGCCCGACTGCTCCCGTCGGCGGCGACCTCGGATGGTCGGACCCTGGTTCCTTCGTTCCGGAATTCGAAGAAGTTATGAACAACCTCGAGATCGGCGAGGTCAGCGAACCGTTCCGCAGTCCGTTTGGCTGGCACATCCTCGAGGTGCTCGATCGCCGTGTCTACGACAACACGGAAGATCTGAAGCGGCGGAATTGCGACGCGCGCATCCGTAACAGCAAGATGGAAGACGAAACGCAGCTATGGATGCGTCGGCTCCGCGACGAGGCTTTCGTCGTCATACGGAT
>JBFEXY010000258.1:0-3961 GCA_041562415.1 Woeseiaceae bacterium | reverse complement strand
TCGATGATGGCGTCGAGCTCTTCCTGCTCGAGTTTCTTCGTAAACAGCGTATTGATCGTGTTTTGCAGCGTCTTCACCTTGCGCGGTCGCGAGTGGCCACGCTGGCGAAGGTTCTTCACAATCGCGTCGATCTGCTCGTCCCGGCTCGTCGTGTCCGGAATCCTGAGCTCGGGGATCTCCGCGAGATCTGTCTCCCGCCGTACACGGATCTTCTTGCTCTTGAGATGCTGAATCAGGGGATCGAAGCCACGGTCCTTGCTGACGATGTGGAATTGCGCATCCTTTTCCTTTGCCGCGAGTTCGCCGATGTAATACGCGATATGAAAGTCCAGCGCATTGGGCCCGCTACCGGCGATTTCGACGTAGTCGGCCTGTTCGCCCAGTGCCTGCATGGCGACGACGAAGTGCCGCGGAAACTTTGTCTGGTTGGCGCCTATGAACACCAGCACGCGAAACGGATGTTCCTTTAGCAATTCCAGGTTCTTCGGTTGCACGTTCTCGAAGTCGACGAGCACGTACTTCGTGCCGGCAGACTGGCCGGTTTGCCCCGCGCCCGGCTTGTCGCCTGTGTTATTGCTTGCTTTCTTGCGTCTTTGGGCCACCACTTGTCTACTCTTTATCGAGACCCCTGCACGATACGTGAAATAGCGATGGAATTGGAAAAATCAACGCGTAAAGAATCGAACGATCTCCACCATTGCCTCAGTGTCGAATCGACAGTATCGCCTTAGCTGTTCGTCGAGTTCCGCCTTTCGCTCCGGACTGACATCGCGCTGTATCGCCTCGATAAACCCGTCCGACGCGCCCGTGCCTTCCTTGATACCCTCGAGCTTCGCGTAGTCCATCTCCGGGTTGATCGTCGGCATCACAGCCTTGATCGACCAGGACCCGAGCATCTTCGGGTGATAGTAATTTTCCTTCACCACCGGGTGCAGGTCATACAGGCGATCGATGATCATGGAAAGAGGCACGGCGAGATCGGGGTAAAGCTCGATCAGGTTCCTGAGGACGCCTTCCTCGTAACGAGTCCACTCGAGCACCGGGCCCTCCTCGCCCAGGCACTCGATCAGTTCAAGTGCCAGCGTTCGCATCGGCGGATCACCCGAGAGATCGAGGAACTCCTTGTGCCGGAATTGACCCGGCGATTCCTCGATGTGGCAGGACCACTGAATCGCCAGGGGGCTGTACGGTCGCGTTCCGGCCCAGAACGGCACTGCGGGCGCGATGGTCTCGAAGTCGAGGTAGTAGCGTGGGTACGGTAATGCCTCGAGCGCGAGGCGAGCATCGTCCAGCAGCTCCGGCCGTCCGCTGCAGGTTACGCGATGTATTCGCCGCTGCGTTTCGGCCGTGATGGTTTCCGCGGGCACGTCGCAAATGTCTCGGTAGCCGAGTGCAACGTACTCGGCCAGCCTCGCCTTGCCACCACCGAGACCGGAAACCGGGTACTCGCTTTCCGTAGGCCAGCAGTAGTTAATGAACTGGCAGTCATATGGGCTGCTGCAGTGGGCGCCGACGTTTATATCGGGCCGTGGTCCCGTCACTGCGTCACGCGCGCTCGCGACGAGATCGACGACCGTGGGCTCGAGCATGCGCACTTCGTCCGTCAGATCATGCTCTACCAGCAATCCGTCGTAGTCGCCGTTACCAGGATAAACGAAGCGATTATTGATGTGTGCCAGAGAGACCGCGGTCACATTGATACCGGCGTTGCGCAACACCCAGTCCTGGATTGCGCAGTCCAGCACATGGTATTCCTTGACCGATGTCGACGCCTTGATTTCGATGATGCGCCAGCCATCCGCATCAGGCATAAGCACATCGGCCCGCACCAGCACCCCTTCGTGCCGGAATGTTGCCTCGAAGATCGGGAAGTTTGCGCCCCCCTCGATCAATTCACGCGTCTTGTTGAGCATTATCCCCAAGCGCTTGTCGAACGCGATCTCGACCGAGTCGGGCGTGCCGTATAGCTGCTGCGAAATCTCGCCAACAAGATGCCCGGTCGCCCACAGAGATTCGGTCTGCGAGGACACTTCGCCGAATTCCGGGTGGTTCTTTTCGAGGTGCACGCGCTTGAGGCACTGCCACGCCGAAATCAGGCGCGATTTGGAAAGAGACGGTCTGCGGGAGCCCATGGCGGCAGTCTACACGATGAAACTGACGTTGTTTATCCGCAACAAACGACCATGCAATGCGGCTTTCAGGCGCACGGTAAATCAATTATTTGACCGTGCCGATCATTTAGCCGAATTTGTGAACCGAAGCACAATGCGGGTGTCACAGCCCGATAGCATTCGCATTACTTGGGCAATTCAAAGGAGAACGTCATGTTGCGTTCATCACTACTAATTATGCTCCTTGCGTTCTCGGCCTCGGCCAGCGCGCAGGATTTTGACTACAACTGGTTAGGGTTCGGCTACGGCATGATCGATTTCGACGATTTCAATGCCGACGGCGACGCCTTGGGCATCGACGGTTCGTTCGCCTTTCACGAGGACTTCCATGCGTTCGCGTCTTACACCGCGGCGGACCTCGACTTCGGTATCGACGCCACGACCTTCAACATCGGCGTCGGCTACAACACGGAACTGTCGAATGTCGTCGACGCCTATGCGCGCCTTTCCTACGAGTATGTCGAAGTCGACCTGCCCGGTTTCGGCAGCGATGATGACAACGGTTTCGGTTTCGCCGTGGGCATGCGTTTCGCGGCTACCGAACAACTCGAACTGGAAGGTGCGATCGAGTATGTCGATCTCAACGACAGCGGTGACGAGACCGCGCTGGTTCTCGGCGGCCTGTACAGCTTCACGCCAGCCTTCGCCGTGGGCCTGTTCGGTGAATGGGGCGACGACGTATCGGCCTACACACTCCTCGGCCGCTTTTACTGGGGACAGTGACCAAAAGTACCCGGCTATACGAAAGCCCCGCCCTGTGCGGGGCTTTTTTTTGCCGGTTACCATGTTCTCCAGGCGCTCCGAATCGGCACCCGGTCTTGAAAAACATCCGCCGCAGGCACAGGATGATGGAACCACAAGGAGGCGAATTTCGTCCAAGTCAATGGAGGGGTGTGAGCGATGAGAAACAACAACACAAGTATCAGAGGCTGGGCGGTACTCATGCCGTTCGCGGCCTCGCTGTTCACTTTGCCGGGATTGACCGGCTGCGAAACCACGACTCATGCGCAGCAGGGCGAGGTTATCGGCGGCGTGCTCGGCGGAGTCCTCGGGTCCCAGGTTGGAGAGGGAAGCGGCCAGACTGCGGCAATCATCATCGGCACGATGGCCGGTTCGATGATTGGCCGCCACATCGGCGAGACCATGGACGACGTGGATCGGATGAAAACGGCCGAAGCGCTGAACAACAACCGGACCGGCCAGTCGACTACCTGGACCAACCCGGACAGCGGCGAGGAATACACGGTAAAGCCGACGCGTACTTACGAGGAATCCGGTGCCCCGTGCAGGGAATTCGAGCTGGACGCGACCGTGGGCGGCGAACCCGACCAGAAAGTCTACGGCACTGCCTGTCTGCAGGCGGACGGCAGCTGGAAGATCGTTAAGTAGCCAAGTGCTCGACCGGGCCTCCAGGTAGGCACGAACCGTCGCAAGCTGTTAGTCTTGCGCGACTTCGCGGCGCGGCGTTCGGCCGCGCCGTTGCGTTGATCTAACCGTCTTTAAGGAGCATGCCTGTGAGAGTTACGTTCCTGCTTGTCCTTCTTGTCCTGGCCGGCATTACCCATGCCGGTGAAATTGATGCCAAGGTCGAGGCTGCGCTGGCCGCAGAATCGCGCCCGGAGGCCGACGTCGAACGCGACCGCAACCGCAAGCCTCTCGAGACGCTGAAGTTCTTCGGCCTCGAAGACGATATGACGGTGCTCGAACTACTTCCCGGGCGCGGCTGGTATACGCGCGTTCTCGCGCCGGTTCTGGCCGAAAACGGCAAGCTCTATGTCGCCCTTGGCACG
>JBFEXY010000257.1:0-3972 GCA_041562415.1 Woeseiaceae bacterium | reverse complement strand
GGACGAGCAGATCGACGCGATTGTGAAGAACCTTCGCCAGCGTGGCCACTCGCGACCGCGCAAGGTGAAGACGCTGCAAAACACGATCAATACGCTGTTTACGAAGAAACTCGAGCAGGAAGAGCTCGACGCCATCATCGAGGAACTCAGGAAGCGCAACCTGATCATCGTCAAGCAGAACAACGTGAGCTACCGCCTCAAACGCTAGACGCTAAGCTCTTTTGCCGGAATAGCGGTGCTTACAGGGTGTCGACCCAATCTGTCAGTACCTTTGCCTGGTAGGCAAAGAAAGGGTTGTGGCGCGTGCGCAGGAAATAGTCAGAGGTGAGCATCAGGACGCCGGCTTCTCCGCGCGGCGACAGTGCGCCGAAGTTGAGAACAGGACCTTCGCGGTTATTGGCGGTGCCATCGCCATACACCATGTCATCGGCGCGAAACGGTATCGCGATGTGGGACAAGGAGTAGACGCCGGGAGGCCACGCGAGGTTTGTCGTCTCCACCGCCGAAGCGGTTTCACCGGATGCCAGCGTGTAAGCGTCCAGTTCGTTCGTCGAGCGGTCCTGGTTGCGGAGAACGGTTACCGCAAAATCGTGTGGCGCCGTCGACTCGAAATACTCCACGACGTCGCGCGGCTGCGATTTCATCAGGTGCAGAGCCGTGCTGTTGCGATTGATATCGTAGACCACGAGCTTACTGTTGTTGGCGGGGACACGGTCATACAGCAGCGTGACGATCGCCCGCGCGGTAACGGTGTTGTCGACGACGGACTGGAACGTCAGTATCGGCGGCAACCTGGCCGCCTCTACCGGGTTCGCCAGTTGTTTGTGTGTGCGCCGCGAGACACGGTAGATCTCCCATGCTGCCCGTTTCGGGAATGACGTGAATTTGAACGGGTCGATCTCCGGCAGGACCGAAAGCCATTCGAACTGCTCGAAATAGGTCAGCCAGGACAGTACCGGGTGAAGGTTCGTGACGATCGCAGCCGAGGAGACGGCGATCGCCGGCGACATCAACACGATCCCGTTGGGGCAGGGCGTGTCGGGCAGCGCTTCGCATTCAAGCGCATAGTCGATCGCCAGCAGGCCGCCGTTCGAGTAGCCCGCAATCAGCAGGGATTTGTCTGCGCCCGGCAAGCCGGCCGCATGGCGCATCGCGATGCGTACCGCGGCTGTCCAGTCTTCCCAGCGCGCCTCCAGCAGTCCACCGACCGCGAAGCCGTGGCCGGACATGCGCGGCACGATGACATTGTAGCCAGCGCCGGCCAGCGTCTGCGCGGTGGCCAGCATCGAATAAGGCGAGTCGGACAAGCCGTGCAATAGCACCGCCACGCCGCGCGCCGCAGGCACCGTGACGTGGTAAGAGCGATTCCAGTTTGCAGGGAAGCGCTCCGGGCTGCTCAGGCTGCCGCTCGAGTAACGATCGACAAGACTGTCCGGCCTGTCTTTGTCGACAAGCTTCGTTGCGACCTCGGCCGCGAGCCGTTCCTCGATTTCGAGATAGCTGGCCCAGTCGGTCTGGTCTTCCTGTCTCGCGCGAAATTCGTTCTCGAACCGGATGCGGTGCTCCGGGCCAAGCTGCAACATGTTTCGCGAATCGAATGCCCAGCCAAAATAGATGGTCAGCAGCAATACGCCGATCACGGTGGCAATCCACCGTGTGATTCCGAGGGCAAGTTGTACCGGTGGCGTATCCTTCACTGCGCAACTAGCATTCTTATCTCGTCGTCCAGCCCGGTCATCTCCCAGCGCGCCAGGGAGATCGGGATGCTGTCGATGCGGTTAAGCGTGTCGAAAAAGTCCTTCAGTTGGAACTCTTCGCCGCGATCCTCCACCTGCTTCGCATAATCGGCAAGCGTGCGCTCGAGAAGATACTTGCCGGTGACGTAACTGGTGCCGTAGCCGGGCTGGCGGAGATACAGGTGCTGTTCGAAGATAAGCAGTTCCTTCTCTGTCTTCATCCACCCGCGCGGTGTCCATTCCATGTGTACGCCGCCAGCTTCCTCCATCGTCATCTCGTTGGCGTGTGCATACAGTGAGCCGAGACCGCGTGCGGCGCGTTGTGCAAGCAGTATCCAGACGAGCTCGCGGGAGCGCGGGCTATCATCATAGAGCCCGGCGTGCATGAACATCTCCTCGACGCCCGTGGCCGTGCCTTCGTTGCGGCTGTCGAAGATGTTGTAGAGCAAGGACCCCTGGCGGACCGGACTCGGGTGAGGTTCGCTATCCATGCGCGCCAGTTCGAACCAGTGATAGAAGTGCGTGAACAGCGGGGCCGGATCGTAGTGCGCCGTGATCCGGAAGAAGTGACGTGTCTCCTCCGGGACATAGGAGCCGAGGTGTGCGAGGAGTGCCGGCTTCATGTAGTCGGCAACCGTGACGATTTCCTGCTCATCCAGGAAGCGCATGATGCGGTCGACCGCCTCGAGCGCTTTCGCCTCGTACTCTTCCGGAGAACCCGCAGCCACCATCGGTGGCAGGTCGCGGTTGCGCTGCTCCTCGAGTTTGAGCGAGGACCATGCACGGTCGAGTTCCCGTTTCAACAGGCGCACCTCGTCGTCCCAGGTCAGCGGCACGAGGTGTACGTTCTGCTGGTACCAGGTGTAGTTGTCTTTGCCAATGCCGGATGGGCCAGTCTTTGTCGGCGCCTCGGCCTCCAGCCATTCGGCGAGTTCGAGCGTGGCTGCATGAGCGCGCGCAATTTCCGCCCGAAGGTCGTCGCCGGCATTTTCGCCCGCCATCTGTTCCAGTCGTTCGAGATCCTCCAGGTCCTGGCGCACGTCACGGATACCTGTTACCCACAGGTCGCGCGCATTGCCCGTGAGGTTCTTCCTCGCCTGCTTCATCAGCGGCGGGATCACTTTGATTTCGCTGATCAGGCGCTTTTCTTCTTCCTGCGAGAGCGGGAATTCGTAGGTCCAGACCTCGACGACGGCATGATGAGTCGGTCCTTCGTGTGCCGGCACGTCGCTCCGGTACATCCAAATGGTGTTGTAGAACGCGGGATCACGTTCCCAGGGCTTCAATACGCGGCGATTGAAGTCGTAACCGTTCATCTCGGCGCGAACGAGATGCCAGTCAACCTGTTCGGGGATCGGCCAGCCGCTGATGTCGAAGTCGTCGAGCCGCGCACGCAGCTTCAGGTAATCCGCCTGCCGCGCTTCGAAGCGTTCGGCCGTGTAATCCGGTGCGCCATCGAGCAGCGGAGGCGCTTCGAAGACGCGCCAGTCCTCGAATAGCTTAACGAGATCGTCGTGAGTTGATGCCATGACAGTACCCGACGCAAGAATGAGGAAGAACGAAGAAAGCGCGACAGCGCTCCTGAATGAGCAATTTTTAGCAGCCATGATTGTGTTTATTCGAATGGGCCAGCCGCTACTATAGCGCGACTCGCGCGCCGCGTATCGAACGTCAGGCCGGGGGGCGGTGCAGGCTCAGTAGGGCCGGTAGGGCCTCTTGAAATGAATAACGAGTCCTGTCAGCAGCAGGGCCAGTGAAGCCCACATCGAGATACGCCAGTAGCTGGTCGCTGCCTTCACGATATTGAATCGCTCGACGTAGATGGTCTCGCAGGCGCCGTCGCCGGTGTCGCTACGCGTCGTGCTCGTGCCGCGCTTGCCGCCGCCTTCGCCCGTGTAGCTCGAGAGATAGCCCTTGATCCGGACCTGGTCGCCCACCTTGATCTTGCGCACCTGGTTACGAATGAACTCGTCGTCCGAGATCAGGTGATTGTTGGAAAGCTGGTTCATGTCGAACGCGTCCCAGGCCTGCTGGTCGCGGGTCTTGACGTTGCAGGTGAAGATGCCGTTCCAGAAGCTGATCTTGTGCAGGCGCTCATTCAGCGGGTTGTCACCCCAGATGACGCAAACGTCCAGCATGTTCAGGTGATCGTTGGCACGGGAATGCATGCGGCTGTTGCCGTCATGATGACGGTAGGACACGATCATTCCGGTGATGTCGTAGGCATATTCAGGTG
>JBFEXY010000256.1:0-3973 GCA_041562415.1 Woeseiaceae bacterium | reverse complement strand
GGCGCCGCAGGCATTCGTGACACGGCCGATAAATATCGAGTGCGTGCCTGCGGTTACCGCGGTATCCAGTTCACAATCGAAGAACGCTGCCGGGTTGACGAGTTGCGGCAAACCGGACGACGACACTGTCCACTGATCGCTGGAGAAATCGTACGCCGGCCCATACCGGTTACTGCCAGCGAACGACGCAGCGAGCCTCTGCTGCCGGGCGGTTAACACGTTGATGGCAAAGCGTCGATTACGGGTGATCGCATCGTGCGCGACACTGTTCCTGTTAACGCAGACGAGAAGCATGGGCGGCTCGGCGGAAACGGACGTCATCGAGCTGACCGTCAAGCCGTAGCGTCCGAATTCTCCGCTGGTCGTAACGATACTGACGCCGCTGACCGCGCGTCGCATGGCATTGGTAAAGGCTTTCATCGCCGTCTCCCGGTCGATCTGTGAGCTTGCGGAACAGGTTCGCACCGCCGTCGCGGGCCAACAAGTACAACTTTTGTACTCGTCGTCTATACTTGGTCAGTATGAAAGGCTATGGACAATTCTGCCCGGTCGCGAAAGCGACAGAGGTGCTGGGCGAAAAGTGGACTCCGCTGATTATCCGCGAGCTGCTGTCGGATGATCAGAGCTTCAATATGCTCCGTAAGGGCGTGCCGCTGATGTCGCCGTCACTGCTGTCGAGCCGCCTGAAGTCGCTCGAGGCAGCCGGCGTCATAGATCGCCTGAGGACCGAGAAGGGCGTTATGTACTCGCTGACGCCAGCCGGGGAGGAACTGAGACCGATTGTCGAATCGCTCGGTGTGTGGGGCCAGCGTTGGGCTCGAAGTGACCTGAGTAAAAAGGACCTGGATCCATCGCTGCTGATGTGGGACATGCACCGGCGAATCGACACCTCGTATTTTCCCGAGGGGCGTACCGTACTGCGCTTCGAGTACGTCGATTACCCGTCGAAGATGCGTCTCTGGTGGCTGGTGGTCACCGATGACGGCGTGGATATCTGTCTCAAGGATCCCGGCTACGACGTCGACCTGTTCGTGCAGACCCGGCTGAAGACGATGACGCAGATCTGGATAGGTGACATGAGCGTGTCGAAAGCGCGTCGCGAGAAACGCCTGAACCTGAGCGGCAACACCGCGCTCAAGAACACCATGCCGTCGTGGCTGGGCCGCAGCCTGCTGGCGGGCGTCGCGCCCGCCACGGGGCGCAACGCCGCACGCGCCTAATCCCAGCTGTAGCGGAATCGCACCCCGGCCGTCCGCGGCATCCTGTGGCCGAAGAAGTGCGAGGGCAGAATTCCGCCGTTGTTGTTCTGCCCGTCGTAGGTGAACTCGTCGGTCAGGTTCTCGACATAGACACCAGCCCGCCAGTTGCCGTCGGATACGTAATCAATGCGGAACGATGCGATCAGGTTGGAATCGATCTTGGTTTCCGGGAAATTGCCCCAGCCGCCGCCGCGTTCGCCTTCCCAGAACCCCTCCAGGCTCGCGGTTAGCGCACCGGCACCCAACGGGAAACTGCCGGTCAACACGGCCGCGCCGGCCCATTCGGGGGCCCAGAACAGCGGGCTGCCTTCGCAGGAGTCGACCGTTTCGCCATCGCAGACCCGCTGCACGCCTGCCGCCTCGGTGTCGAGCCAGCTGGCCGCAAGATACAGGTCCCAGTTCTCGTTGAAATTGGCCGTTATGGAACCCTCCAGGCCGGTACCGTCGACCTGGCCGACGTTCTCGACCGTGTTCGCGCCGGAATCGGTGTCGAAGAAGCTGATCTGCAGATCCTTGTAGTCGTAGAAAAACCCGGTCAGGCGAACATCGGCCCTGCCGTCAGCGAACGATCCGTTGTAGCCCAGTTCGTAGGAATCGACACTTTCGGGTTCAAACTGCCTCGATCGGTAACCGTCGGCTTCGCTCAGGTCGGTTTCGCAGCAGCCGACCTGAACGCCATCCGGATCATTGAGGGCAAAGCTGCCGAAGCCTCCTGACTTGAAGCCTTCTGTAAAGCTCGCATAAACGAGATGGTCGTCATTCAGGCGGTAGCGCCCCACCACGCGCATCTGCGTATCCGACCAGCTGTTCGATGAGTTGATCGCGCCGTCGGTGCTGAACAGGTAGGCCCAGTACGGTCCGAGGTTGCTCTCGGGATTGGGCACGTTGATGCTGAAGTCCTTCTTGTCGTCGGTGTAGCGCACGCCGAAGCTAACGTCGAAGTTGTCGGTGAACGCATACGTGAGGTCGAGGTAGGCCGCCCAGCCCGTGTACTCGCCGATCACGCGGCCCGGTTCGGTGAGCAGGCCGTCGGGGCTCGCTTCCCACGGGTACAGCGGATAGCCGTAGTAGGAATTGTAGTAATCGTAGTAGGACGCGCAGTCCGTGATCCCCGCATCAGGGAAGTAGTAGTTCCCGTAATAGTTGCAGAAGTTGTCCTCGGCTCCGGAGTTCGTGAACAGCGTGTCGATCTCTTCCTTGTAGAAGGAAGCACCTGCATACCAGGACAGCGGACCGTCGTTGTTGGAAACGAGCCTGAACTCCTGCTGGAAGTAATCGCCGGTCTGGTCCTGCTGGTAGTTGTTTATGTTGAGCGGCGTGCCGTCATAGTCTTCCGTGTAGAAGAAGTCATGATCCTTGTAGCCGGTGATCGATGAGAACGTGAACGCATCCGTGTCATAGTCGATACGCACACCGACCGTGAGGATATCCGAGTTGTCATTGTCGCCCAGCGACTGGTCGGAGTCTGAGTCCCGCTCGCCGCCGGCGGGTGTTATGCCGTCGCCGAATATGCCGACCAGGTTATCCCAGTAATCGCCCTGGGTGACCGCGCGATAAACCGAACCCGACTGCTCGCGCGTCTCGTATTCCACCCAGGTATTGATCGCAAGCTGATTCTTCTCGAAGGTCGTCGACCACCGGACGCCCTGCTTGTCGTGCTCGATCAGGTCGGAGTCCGAGGCGAAGTTGTAGACGAAGCCGTCTTCCTGGGAGTGATAGCCGGCAAAGCGCATCGCGAAGGAGTCGGACATCGGCATGTTGATCGCACCCTCGACCGTTAACCGGCCTCGCTCGCCGGCGTCGACGTCGACGTATCCCGAATATCCGCCATCGATATCGGCCTTGCGCGTGTGCACGCTGATCGCGCCACCGATCGAGTTACGCCCGAACAGGAAGCCTTGTGGACCACGCAACACTTCCGCGCGATCGATGTCATACATGCTGGTGACCGCCGAGCCGTTGCGCCCTTCGTACAGCTCATTCTTGAAAATGGCCGCTGAGGGATCGCCGCCGACGCCGAAGTCCTGGGTTCTGACCCCACGAATGCTGACCGCGTCGATGAAGCTGTCCTGGCTGTTGCCGGTGATACCGGGCGTGAAGGAAATCAGGTCCTTGACGTCGTCCAGGTTGACCGACTCGGTGAACTCACCCGTCAACGCGGTAATCGCGAGCGGGACCTCCTGCAGCGTTTCCTCGCGCTTGGTCGCGGTGACGATGATTTCCTCGACCTCCTGGGACTGCACGGGCAGGCTCGTCGCGAGCAGTGCAGCCGACACGGCGCTGGCGACAGCGGAACGTTGAGGATAGACACTGGATTGCTTTCTGGTGCTGCGCTTCATGACTCCCCCTGGGTGCATCCGGTTGCGGCGCCGAATGCCGATTGGTTGTGCCGATAAATTTAGCAAAGTTTGGCGGTTTACCCTAACGAAAAATCACGCCGCTTCACCCCGGATTTCCAGGCCGTGCTGTTCGAGAATCCTTCTCATCGGCTGCAACTGCTTTTCGTACTTTCGCCAGCGTCCGATGGATCTCGTATGCGCCGGTTCACGGACCTGGACCGCGCTTGCGGTAGATACGGCGTGCTTTTGCTCGTGGAAACGCAAACAGGCGTCTTCCCAGGGCAGATCGAGGAATTCGATGAGCCGTCTCGCATTGGGTTCGATGTCCGACACCGTGTCCTCGTAGGAGATATCGAGGAATCGTCCCCCGAAACG
>JBFEXY010000255.1:0-3975 GCA_041562415.1 Woeseiaceae bacterium | reverse complement strand
TGCCCACGGCGCGTGCGGTGCCTCGGGGACCCTGCATAACGCTGTTCATGGCGCCGATCACCGTGTCCCAGTTGGCATCGTTGTCCAGTTCGACGTCGTCGAGCCGCACGGGCGAAGAAAGGGTGCGTTCACCGGTTAGCGTATTCTCCCAGGCAGCAACAATACGCGGCTCGTATCGGACTCCGCGTGTCGCAAGTGCCGCGGTTGCCGTCGCAAGCTGCAGGGGCGTTGCCAGCATGTAGCCCTGACCGATGGACGCGATGACCGTCTCACCCAGGAACCAGCGCTGGTCGGAGGGGTTGCGAAAGGCATTGCGCTTCCATTCCCTGGACGGCACCAGCCCCGGCCGTTCGCCGACGACGTCGACACCGGTATCATTGCCGAGGCCGAAGCGTGTCAAATAGTCGTGCATACGGTCGATGCCGATTTCGTTACTGATCTCGTAGAAGTAAACATCGCACGACTGGGCGATGGCTTCGTGTATGTCGACTTCGCCGTGTCCTTCCGGTTTCCAGTCGCGGTATCGGTGCGTCGTATTCGGCAACATGAAAAAGCCGTAGCAGACTGTCCGGCGCTCCAGGTTCGTTGCGCCTGTTTCGAGCGCCGCCAGCGCCAGCATCGGTTTGATCGTAGAGCCCGGCGGGTACGTTCCCCGGACGGCGCGGTTGAAAAGCGGGCGGTCCAGATTTTGCTGCAGCGCCGAGAATTGCTTCTGGCTCATCCCAACGGCGAACAGGTTGGGGTCGAAGGACGGTGCACTGACCAGCGCAAGCACCTCGCCGCTCCACGGGTCCATGGCGACCACGGCACCACGCCGGCCGGCGAGCTGCTCAGTCGCGAGCGCTTGTAGATCGAGGTCGATGCTCAGGTAAAGGTTGTCGCCCGGCGTAGGATGCTCGTCGGCGGGCAGTGTTTCCTGCAGGTCGCGCGATTCCGCCGGCACGCGGCGGCCGCGTGCGTTGGTCACGATGTGGCGAAACCCGGAGTCGCCATGCAGTCGCGACTCGTAGCTGTTCTCGATGCCCGTCTTGCCGGTCTGCGTTGTGCCTGCATAGCGCGACGGATCCAGTTTCTCGAGATCCCACGTCGACAATGCGCCGACGTAGCCGACGGCATGTGCAATGTATTCGCCATTCGGATAGTGGCGCACGAGGCGAGGCCTGAAATCGACGCCCGGGAATCGCGGCCTCTGTATCGCAAATCTCGCAATCTGTTCGTCGTCGAGACGCGGGTTGAGTGCCACCGGCTTGAAACGCGGGCCGCTCTCGCTGAGCGCACTGAGTCGCGGGATATCGCTGGCGTCGATTAGATTCATCGTGGCAAGGCGCTGCAGGGTGACGTCGATATCCGGCACCTGCTCGGGTATCAGCTCGAGTTGGTAGGCCGGCAGGTTCTCGGCGAGCACGCGGCCCTGTCGGTCGAAAACCAGTCCCCGGATCGGCGGCACCGCTTCGATGCGAACCCTGTTGCCGAGCGAGCGCTCGGCAAAATGTTCGTAGTCGAAGACCTGCAGCTGCACGAGGCGGGCGATTACGAGCCCGAGAAGGATTATCCCGAGTACGCTCGTGACGATGACGCGCGCGATGAAGATGCGGCGCTCCGAATGGTGGTCCTTGATCGGGGATAGCAGATTCAACTCAGCCTCCCGTCTGTACCCGGTAACGCAGTCCCGACAGCATTATCGACAGGACGGGCCAGATGATGGTTCCCGCAATCGCGGGACCCCAGTAATCGATTGCGGTCGCCGTTACGCCCGCAACGCCATTGATCCAGAAGAGCAGGAACTGGTAGAGGGCGAGCAGCGCGAACACCGTTAGTGTGAGTTGCGACAGCGGGAAAACACGCATCAACAGGTGAAACTTGACCGTGATATAAACGATGACGCAAAGCGCGAGCGCATGCTGGCCAAGCAGTGTGCCCTGGGCGACGTCGAGGACGATGCCGATGAGCCAGGCGATGCCCACGCTGTAACTTCGGGGCACGGCCATCGCCCAGAATACGAGTACGAGCGCCAGCCAATCCGGGCGGAACGGCTCCGTCGGAGCGGGCATCGGCGTAATCATCAACATGAAGGCGATTAGCAGCGTTGCCAGGACCGGAAGCTGCCGCGATGCGCGAGCGTTACTCATCCTCGGCTCCCCCGTCCTGCTTCCGAACCCAGATCAGCATTACTTCGCGAACCTGGTCGAGCGCGGCCGCCGGTGTCGCGGTGACCTCGGCAAACGGTTCCTGCGGCAGGCGCGTAACGTTTTCCACGACCGCAACCGGGTAACCGGAGGGGAACGCGCCGCCGAGCCCGGAGGTGACCAGCAGGTCTCCCGGCTGGATGTCGGCGTTGTTCGCGAGGAACGGCAGGCTGAGGCGATCATATTCGCCGGTGCCGAACGCGACGGTGCGCAGGCCGTTGCGGTTCACGACGACCGGCAACGCATGATCCGGATCGCTGATAAGGATCGCCTGCGATGTCGTCAGGCCGGTGCTGATCACCTGGCCGACAACGCCCGACGCATCGACGATCGCCTGGCCGTCATAGACGCCCTCGCGGGTACCGACGTCGAGCACGATGTTGTGCCGGTACGGATTTGCATCGACCGCCATGATGCCGGCCACGCGGACCTCGCCGCGCACCTGCTCGCGGGCATCGAGCATCGCTCGCAACCGGTCATTTTCCGCTTTCAGTGCGGCGAGCTCCTGCATACGCGCGCGCGTGATCAGGCTCTCGGTCCTGAGACGGCTGTTCTCGAGCTGAAGCTGGTTCTTGCTCGCGGACAGATCGCGCATCCACGACCAGGCACGCGCCGGCGTATCCACCACGATCTGGATGGGATAGACGGCGACACCGATTACCTGGCGCACGGCGTCGAGGTGGTGTTCACGATTGTCCAGCCACATGAGCAGGATGCTGAGGACAACGAGAGCCAGGGCCCGAAAACCCAGTGCCGGAATCCTTGCGGGATTCTTGTTGCTTTGCGAACCGACCATCAGCCGCAGGAACCTATCTTGTCAGAGACAGGTCCCAACGGATTGCCGTCATGGAGAACTTCACTCCAGTCCGAAGACCGCCGGGCCGTGCTCGTCGATAAGTTCGATAACGCGGCCGCCACCGCGCGCAACGCAGGTCATGGGATCGTCGGCGATCACCACGGGCAGGCCGGTTTCTTCCATCAGCAGCTTGTCGAGGTCGCGGAGCAGGGCGCCGCCACCGGTGAGCACGATGCCGCGGTCTGCGACATCCGCACCCAGTTCCGGTGGAGTTTGCTCGAGCGCTTCCTTAACGGCACCTACGATGCCCTGCAGCGGCTCCTGCAGGGCTTCGAGAATTTCGTTGCTATTGAGCGTAAAGCTCCGCGGCACGCCTTCCGAGAGGTTGCGGCCTTTCACTGAGATCTCGAGGACTTCCTGGCCAGGGAATGCGGAGCCAATTTCGTGCTTGATACGCTCAGCTGTCGCTTCGCCGATCAGGATGCCGTAATTGCGGCGCACGTAGTTGGTGATGGCTTCGTCGAAACGGTCACCACCGATACGTACCGAGGCGGCATAGACGATGCCGTTCAGCGAGATGACGGCGACTTCCGACGTACCGCCGCCGATATCGAGCACCATCGAGCCACGCGCTTCATGCACGGGCATGCCCGCGCCGATCGCCGCTGCCATGGGCTCGTCAATCAACAGCACCTTGCGCGCACCTGCACCCTCGGCCGACTCGCGGATCGCACGTCGTTCCACCTGCGTGGAGCCGTAAGGCACACAAACCAGCACCCGCGGGCTCGGCCGGAAATAGCGATTGCCGTGCGCCTTGCGGATGAAGTGCTGCAGCATCTTTTCGGTGACCGTGAAATCCGCAATGACGCCGTCCTTGAGCGGCCGGATTGCAGTGATGTTTCCGGGTGTGCGTCCCAGCATGTTCTTGGCATCGGCGCCGACCGCTTCCACGACGCGGCCGCCACGGCCCGAATCTTCACGGATCGCCACCAC
>JBFEXY010000254.1:0-3982 GCA_041562415.1 Woeseiaceae bacterium | reverse complement strand
TGAACAAGATCGCACGTCGAATAGTGCGAATTATGGTCGGTTATGCGACCGAGGTCGACATGGACGCGAACGGACGCATCCTGGTGTCGAGGGAGTTGAGGGATTTTGCCTCGCTCGAGAAGAACGCAATTCTGATCGGGCAGGGCAACAAGTTCGAACTTTGGGATGAAGCAACCTGGAACGAAAAGCGGGACGCATGGCTCAGTGAGGAAGACGACGGCGAACTGCCGGCCGAACTCGAGTCGATCTCATTCTAGGTGGCTGGTCATCGCATGAGCAGCAACGCGCATGTGCCGGTGCTGCTCGGGCCGGTCCTCGAAGGACTGAATATAAGAGCGAACGGTTGTTACGTCGACGGGACGTTCGGCCGTGGGGGACACAGCAGCGCCATTCTCGAACGATTGACTGCAGACGGACGCCTCATAGCGATCGACCGAGACCCGCAGGCAATTGCATCGGCACCGAAGGCACTGCTGTCGGATCCGCGATTCGAATTGATACGAGGTGAATGTGCGCAACTTGAGAAGTTCATTGAAGCAAGAGGTCTCCGTGGAAGCGTGGATGGAGTACTCCTCGATCTCGGCGTCTCATCGCCACAACTGGACGAAGCAGGCCGTGGTTTCAGCTTCCTCCGTGACGGACCTCTCGACATGCGAATGGATCCGGACGCGGGCGTCAGTGCCGCCGAGTGGCTCGCAACAGTGGATGAAAAGGAATTGAGAAGAGTCCTCAAGACCTACGGTGAAGAGCGCTTTGCTGCGCGAATAGCGCGAGCGATCGTATCTGCGCGCGACGAGGCGCCGATCGGACGTACCGTCCAGCTGGCGGAAATCATTGCCGACGCCGTGCCGTTCCATGGCGAGAAGATCCACCCGGTTACACGCTCGTTCCAGGCGATCAGGATCCATATCAATGGAGAACTCGAGCAGCTTCGCGAAGTGCTCCGGCAGAGCGTTGACGTGTTGCGTAGGCCGACCGCACTCCTTAGTGGCGGCAGATTGTGCGTCATCAGCTTTCATTCGCTCGAGGATCGGCTGGTCAAGCGCTTCGTACGGGAGGCTTCCCGCGAATCCGAGCAGTATCGCGGCATGCCGTTCGTTCCGGAGGAATACCGACCGAAGCTGAAACCGATCGGCAAGCTCATCGAGGCCACGGCCGAAGAGATATCGGCCAACAGGCGGGCACGGAGCGCGCGGCTGCGAGTGGCGGAGAGGCTTTGATGATCTTCGAGGCGAAAGCGCAGCCGGCTGCACTCATACTCGTGTTCGCCGCTGTTTGCGTGATGAGCGCGATGGCGCTCGTCTATACCAAGCACGAGTCAAGAAAGCTGTTCGTCGAGCTCGAGACGCTGACCCACGAACGCGACGAGCTGAATATCGAATGGGGCCAGCTGCAGATCGAACAGAGTACCTGGGCCACGCATGCCCGCATCGAGCAGGTCGCACTCGACAAGCTGTCGCTGGTGCGGCCCCAGTCAACCGACATCTTTGTTATTGAACGCCCATGACGCGCGGGGCCGAAACGAAAACCCAGACGGCGAAGCGGTTTGTCGGCAGGGTGACACTGGTATTGGTGTTCTTCTCCGCGATTGCGGCTGCCCTGGCAGCGCGTGCTGTCCACCTGCAGGTGCTGAACAAGGAGTTCCTGAACCAGCAGGCCGACACACGGCACCTGCGCCGCGAAAAGATTTCCGCGCACCGCGGCACCATTACCGACCGCAACGGTGAACCTCTTGCGATAAGCACGCCGGTTGACAGTGTGTGGGCAAATCCGAAGGAGCTGGCTCCTGCCGTTGACGAAGTGCCGCGTCTTGCGCGCGCACTGGGTCTCGATCCTCAGCTCCTCATGCGGCGGATCACCCGAAGCATGGACAAGGAGTTCCTGTATCTGAAGCGCCACCTCAGTCCCGAACAGGCGCAGCAGGTCCTCGCGCTCAAGCTGCCCGGCGTCAACGTGCAGCGCGAGTACCGGCGTTACTACCCGGCGGGTGAGGTTACCGGGCACCTGGTCGGATTTACCGATATCGACGACGAAGGCCAGGAAGGCCTGGAGCTCGCCTTCAATCATTGGCTGGCAGGCGAGTCGGGCGCCAAACGGGTGCTCAAGGATCGCCTCGGTCGCTCTGTCGAGAACGTCGAGAGTATCCGGCCCGCGAGACACGGCAAAAGCCTCAGGACGAGTATCGATCTGCGCATCCAGTACCTCGCGTACCGGACGCTCAAAGCCGCGATCCAGTCGTACAACGCAGAGTCCGGTTCTATCGTCGTGCTCGACGTCAGGACAGGCGAAGTACTTGCGGTCGTGAATCAGCCTACCTACAACCCCAACGATCGCTCGCAGTTTTCGGCGGAGCGTTACCGTAATCGTGCTGTCACGGACATCTTCGAGCCCGGGTCGAGCATCAAACCGCTCGTCATTGCAGCCGCGCTCGAGAGCGGCGAGTTCCGCCCGAGCAGTATCGTCGACACCGCTCCGGGCTACGTCACGGTCGGCGCCAAGACTATCGAGGACAGCCGCAATCTCGGACGGGTGAGCCTTACTACAATCCTGGCGCGCTCATCCAACGTCGGTGTCACCAAGCTCGCGATGTCGCTGCAGCCGGACCAGCTGTGGCAGACGATGACCGGCTTCGGTCTCGGATCGCTGACGTCGAGTGCGTTTCCCGGCGAGTCGGCGGGTTTGCTGACCCACTTCAGTAACTGGAAGCCGATCAGCCAGGCAACGCTGGCATACGGCTACGGCATCTCGGTTACGGCATTGCAGCTGGCCCAGGCCTATTCGGCCCTGGGCAACGGCGGGCGCATGTATCCGGTGTCGCTGGTCGCGCTCGAGGGGCCAATCGAGGGTGAGCGGGTCGTTGCGCCGGACACGGCCGCTGCCGTGCGCCGCATGCTGGAAGAGGTCGTTCGTCCCGGGGGTACCGGCACGAAGGCGGCGGTCCCCGGCTACCGGGTTGCCGGCAAGACCGGCACAGCGTGGAAGTTTGCGGCCGGTGGTTACTCCGAAGACAAATACATTTCGATCTTTGCGGGCCTCGCGCCGGCCAGTGATCCACAGCTGGCAGCTGTCGTCGTCATCGACGAACCGAGCGGAGAACTCTATTACGGCAGTGACGTCGCCGCGCCTGTCTTTGCCGACGTCATGACCGAGTCACTGCGTTTGCTGGCCGTGCCACCCGATGCGCTGCCGGCGCGTGACCCGGGCAGCATTATCCAGGCGATGAGTCGATGAGCATGCCGGCGCATCAGCTGAATTCTTCGATGACGATTGCAGCCCTGTTGCAAGGCATTGCCGAGGCGCCGGACATGGCGATCAGCGGCATCGCGAGCGACACGCGCGATATCGTCGAAGGTTACCTGTTTCTTGCGTATCGTGGCGAGCGCAGCCATGGGCTCGACTATGCAGCTCAGGCGATCGAGGCGGGCGCTGCGGCTGTTGCGTACGACGCCTCTACGGCCCGGTCGGTTCCCGACATCAGCGCGCCGCTCATCCCGGTCGACGCGCTGCGCAGCCGTCTCGGGGAAATTGCGAATCGCTTCTACGGCCATCCATCGCACTCGGTCAAAGTACTGGGCGTCACGGGCACGAACGGCAAAACCACCGTCGCATGGCTGCTTGCACAGTGCCTGCAGCGGCTGGGTAAGTCCTGCGGATACTCCGGTACGCTCGGCTACGGCGTCGACGAACTGGGCGGCGGCGAAGGCATGACGACACCCGACGTCGTCGAGTTCCACAGGCGCCTCTCCCTATTCAGGGATGCCGGCGCCGCCTATGCGGCCGTCGAGATCTCGTCACACGCGTTGGCGCAGGACCGGATAGATGGGGTCGCGATCGATACCGCCGTGTTCACCAACCTGACCCGCGACCACCTCGATTACCACGGCGACATGGAAACCTACGGCGAGGCCAAAGCGTCGCTGTTCATGGCGGCAGAGCCCTCGCGTCGAATCATCAATGTCGATTCGGAGTTCGGCAGCACGCT
>JBFEXY010000253.1:0-3993 GCA_041562415.1 Woeseiaceae bacterium | reverse complement strand
ATTGATCGAGATCGTGACCTGGGCGCAACTGCGGTTTCACGACAAGCCCTGCGGATTGCTGAACGTCTGCGGATATTTCGACCATCTCCTGAGTTATCTCGATCATGCCGAAGCCGAGGGCTTCCTGCGGACCGAGAATCGTCACATGCTGCTGGTCGATGTGGAGGCCGCAGGATTGTTGCGGCAGTTCGAACGCTATGCTGCGCCGCAGGTCGACAAGTGGATTAACGGCTAGACAGTACGGCCCTGCTTACCAAAGGCGCATACGCCAGCGGCCGCCCTCGGCAACCCGGCGCTTTCGCATCTTGGCGTGCAGCGCAGCGCGCTTTTCGGCCAGCCATTCGTTGCGGCCGACTTTGACGTCCTCGCCGCGGGCCACCCGCCGTGCTTCCTCGACTTCCCGAAAGGCGCAGAATTCTTCGTAAAGGCTGATTTCGTTACGCAATTCGCCAAGCACGATCTCGGCATAGATTGCATCATCGAGAAATCCGAGACCGGGAATATGGTCGGGAATCAGGTCCTCCGGGTCGCAGAGATACGCCAGCGCACTCAGTACGTGGCGTCTTTCGACCTCCGACAGGTTCCATTCTTCATCGTTGATCATTTCGATCACGATACTGAGCCTCGACATTCGTGTTGCAATGAACTCGGGTAGTTCGGTCTCACGCGTCTCGCGGAGCAGGTCGCGCGCAGCCTGTTCGATCTGTTCTGCGGCGGTATTGTCTTCCACCGCTGTCCGGGCCTTGTCCACGATCGCCTGGAAACGAGCCAGATCGTCATCGCTCAGCGTAAATGTGATGTCGAGAGGCATAGTAGTGTCCCTTTTTGTGCGTTTATACTAAGCGGGAACGGCTGAATATCAAAGCTGCGGTCGGCGCCGGATTCTTTCTGCATGTCGATCTTGCGCTGCCTTTCCGGACAGGCAACGAATCCTTTGAGGACAACCGCCCGCTTCGAACTCGTGGCCTGCGGTGGCCGCAAATTGTGAACTGTTCCACAAAACGGTCTGAGACGCCGTTCAAAAGCTGCGAAACAGTTCCGGGAATCAAGGTCTTAGGTTCAGTAGGATTCGAAGCGATACCGGCAAGCTCGAGTGTGCCACCATGAATCTGGACATCGTGTTGTCCACCCTCCTGATCTTTAGCGCAGCCTGCTACGTGTTGCTGGGCATACGCCTGATCGTGTCCAAGCGCGAAGTCGGCAGCGTGCCAATCGGCGTATTGTTCGTGATCATCAGCTTCTGGGTGATGGGCGGGGCGGTTGAGCTGATGTCCGAATCGTTCCTTGTATTCTCGATCGGGCGTACCGGTCATTTCATCGGCACCGCGTTGTTGCCGCTGGCGGCACTCGTCTGTTTCCGCGAATACACCGGCACAACGACGCCGTTACGGACGATCGTCCTGTTGCTCATTGTGCCGACAGTATCAATAGCTCTTGCGGCGACAAACCAGTTTCACCAGTTTATGTGGCAGCTGCCAGCCGTTAATGAAAACGGGCAGTTCCTGACTCGTCCGGACCAGTGGGGGCCGTGGTTCCTGTTCGTGCACGCGCCGCACAGCTATGCGCTCATCGGAGCGGCGATGTTTACATTGCTGGTGCATAGTTCGGCGGTCGCACCGGCTCACCGCCGCGGGCTGTTCCTGCTGGTAGCGGCATGCGTCGGTCCCCTTATCGCTACGGCGGCTTACGACCTGGGGGTCGGCTCCAACGTCATATCTTTCGTACCGTTGGTGTTCGCGGCAATGCTGCCGATCTATGCCTGGCTCATCGTCGGCGAGGGTATTGTGGAGTTCACGCCCCTGGCCTACGAAACTGTGTTTCAGAACATGCAGGACCCGGTCATTGTCATCGACGAACAGCAGCGCATCATCGGCCTGAATCACTGTGCAGAGACGATGCTCGCGGTCTCGGAGCAAGAGGCGCTGCGGACACCGCTGGACGAGATCTTCAAGGACGGCGCGACGGTCGTTTTCGAGGCATTGGAAACGCACAAACCGCAAAAGATGATGACGACTACCGGCCGATTCCTGCATATCCAGGTTTCGCCGATCCAGTCGGACCGCAGCTCGGTGCGCGGAGGTCGCGTGCTGATGTTCCGTGACGTCAGTGACGTAGAGAAGGCGCAGAGCGAGGTGCGCAAGAGTGAAAAGCTGTTGCGCACGCTGATCGATCACTCCGTAAACGGGGTCATCCGCCTGCGCTGGGTCCAGGACGAGGACTACGGAGGCAAGGACCTGCGCTGTATTTTCGCGAATGCCGCGGCGGGCCGCTTCCTGGATAGCGAGACGGACGATCTCGTCGATCTGAAGGCCAGCGAAATCGCCCGGCGGGCCATGACCGGCATGGACGCTCACACACAGCGGAGCATCCTGGAGCAGCTGAAGGAATCCTGCGAAGCGGGCGATAGCGTGGACGTGGAATTGCTGCAGAGTACTGGTGACACGCTCCGCTGGCTACGCATGATCTGCGAGCCGGTTGGCGACGACATTGCCGCAACGTTTATCGACGTTACCGACAGCAAGGCGAAGGAACGCCAGATGGAGTCGATCGCCTGGTCGGATCCACTCACCGGCGTGCTCAACCGGCGAGGATTCGAGCGCGATGCGGCGCAACGGTTGACGGATAGTGCCGACGACGCGACCGGCGCTCTGCTGTTCATCGATCTCAACGAGTTCAAGGATATCAACGACAAGCACGGTCACGTGGTGGGCGATCAGCTGCTGACCATTGCCGCGCAGCGACTGCGCAAGAGCCTTCGTTCTCAGGACATCATCGGCAGGCCCGGTGGCGACGAGTTCGTGGCGCTGGTGCCGGACGTCTCTGCCGCGGTGGCGGACAAGCTGGCAAAACGGCTGGCGCAGTCTCTGGAGGCGCCTTACAACATCGGGGCCGAAACGATGAGCTGCGCAGCCAGCATCGGCCTCGCTCTGTATCCCACCAATGCCAACACGCTGACTGGCCTGCTGCGCGAAGCAGACCAGGCGATGTACCGGGCAAAGGCACGCACGCGGGGAGCTGCGGAGCTGAGCCACGACGACCTGCTCGAGAAAGCAATCTGACGCTGTAACGCGTAGCGGTAATAAATTCGGCCCAGCCACGGTCCGCTAGTATGTGTCCAGCAAGAATGACCCGCTATGGCTATCCCTTTCGTAAGACAACAAACGACCAGAAAGATGCTGCTCGGCCTCTTCGCCATCACGATGGCGATGAGTCTGGCCTGCAGTCTTTCCATTCAGCACGGTCATGCCGATGTTCCGGTTGCAGCAAGCGCCGAAGAGATACAGCCGTTGCGTCCCGGAAAGGACGCGCCCCGCTTTACTGTCGAGACCGTCGACGGGAAACCGTTCCACTTCGAGCCGCGTGACCTCGAGAGGCCGGTAATTCTGATCGCCTATCGCGGCGGTTGGTGCCCTTACTGCAATACGCACCTGTCGGAACTCAGGCACGTTCTTCCCCGAGTTCATGACATGGGCGTGGACGTGCTCTTTCTCAGCGGCGATCGGCCCGGTCTGCTGCACAGCAGTCTCGACCGGGACACGCGGGCCGACATGGCCGGACTGGATTACACGATTCTCTCGGACGCAAAGGCTGGTGCTGCGATTGCGCTCGGCATAGCGTTCCGGGCGTCGGATGAAACCATCCAGCGGCGCCGCGACAAGGGGCAGGACATCGATGGATCCTCGATGGCTCTGCAGGGCGTGCTGCCTGTACCGTCCGTATTCGCAGTCGACACGGAAGGCGTCATTCGTTTCGCGTATTCCAATGCTGACTACAAAGTGCGGCTCCCAGCCGCTGATTTACTCGAGGTCGCCGAGAATATCGCGCCGCGCTAGTCCGGTTTGTCCCGCGGTGATACGCTCGCACATCGCGAGCCGGTTGGAACAGCAACATGAGCAGCCAAGGGCGCGTCAGTCCCGTTAGCCGATTTCTGAAGGTTGCGGCCAAAATCGAGCCGAACGAACTCAAGGCGACGCTGCTGTCGTTTGCGTTCGT
>JBFEXY010000252.1:0-4002 GCA_041562415.1 Woeseiaceae bacterium | reverse complement strand
TTCCACGTGCGCGAGAATGTCCTTGAAGCGCACGACTTCACCGCCCGGCACGGTCGACTGGTCGAAGATCGCAACCGACGTGAGGTGCGTGAGGTTATCCGGAGACTCCAGGTAGAGAAACTGGGCGTCCTGCGGGCTTAGCTGGTCCATAAGAACTGCTCCTTAGTGGTCTCGCTCTGCGCGGCGGCTGAAAGACGGTAGCTTCTGGTCCAGCGCATTCAGATACATGCCCCGTACCTCGGCAACGTGCTGGTCGATCGACTCAGCGGACCATTTGCTCGTATCGACGGGCGGCAGCACATCGACGTGTACCGTGCCCGGGTGGAAAAGCAGATCCCCTTTTGGTTGAACGTCGCCGGAATTGTGAATGACGATCGGTACGATCGGCACGCCCGCCTGCATCGCCAGGTGGAACGCGCCTTTCTTGAACGGGGCGAGTTTGTCAGTGATTGAACGGGTGCCTTCGGGTGACAGGCAGACCGACTTGCCTTCGACTCGCATGGCATCGACGAGCGGCATCATTGCCTCAATAGCCTTCGCGGTATCCCTGCGGTCGATCAGTACAACGCCTGCGGCCTCGAAAACCCGGCCGACGATCGGTAAATCGCGGATCTCGCGTTTGCCCACCCCCGTGATATCCCTGCGCAGCAAGCGCGCGACAATCACCAGATCGACATTACTCTGGTGGTTGAAAATAAAGACCGCCGGGCGTTGCGACCACAGGTGCTCCTCGCCGTCGATCTTCAGGTTCAGCCCGATCAGTGCGCTCGCCGTATCGGCAAACAGAGATATCGAGAAATTCAAAGCATCTCGCTTCGATCCGGTCAGAAGCCAGATCGGGAATCCCGCGACAAATGATCCCACGAGGTTCGCCGGCATCAGTAGCGAGCGCACGAGGTCGGATGGGTGCGTGTTGCCGCGACTGCCGAAGCGCCGTATCGGCCATCCCTTGCGCTCGGCGATGCGCTGTAATTTCGAGTTCGGGTTCAGCGGACGTGGCTTGCCGACGCGTTGCAGCAGCTCGATGTCGTCATTGCTGTCGGAATAGAAGAACGTCTGATCGAGGTCAACGCCGTGTTCTGCAGCGAGCGCCTCGGCTGCCGTCACCTTGCCTTCTCCGAAACAGGTCGGCTGGATAACCGCACCCGTAAAGTAGCCTTTTTCGACCTCCAGCTCGGTGAACAGGACGTGCTCGATGCCGAGATCCCGCGCTGCCGGTTCGACCTGGTAGCGAGTCGCCGAAGTAATGATCGCCACGGTATGTCCCATCTTGAGGTGGGCCTGGACAAGTGCGCGCGATTCCGGGTAGATCTGGCGCGCGATATGAGACTCGAACAGCTCCTGGCCGAAGTTCGCATAGCTGTCCTCGCGAATGCCGCGCAGGAACTGCGAGGCGGCGATCATCATGGCGGAAAAGCCCATCCTGCCGATGCCGAAGCTAGCCATCGCGCTGATCAACTCAATGAGTTCGCGCACCGAAAGGTTGCCGCGCCTTACCTGTTCCTGGATGAAGGTCACCGCCGAATAGCCCGAGATCAGGGTGCCATCGAAATCGAAAAGCGCTCCGACCTCCGGCCCCTTGGGCGATTGCATGATTTCGGCGATGACGTCCTGGTGTTGCAGCATTAAGATTCTCCGGTAGGGCCGGCAATTATAGCGGAGCACGGCGGGCGATTGTCTGAGAACCCTTCGTGATAATGTGGCAATCGTCATCTTGAGGACGGGACTATGACGAACATCAACGGCAGCCGCGCCCTGATCACGGGCGCCGCGAGCGGCATCGGCAGGTTGCTGGCCACGGAGCTCGGGAAGGCCGGCGCCAGCCTGGTTCTTTGGGATATCGATGAGCGGGGTCTCAGCGGCGTGCAGGCCGAGTTGCGCGACGAGGGTTGCGACGTGCAGACCTGCGTATGCGACCTGACCCGGCGCGAGGACATCGAGAAGGTCGCGGCGCAGACGCTCGCCGAATTCGGGCCCATCGACATCCTTGTTAACAACGCCGGGATCGTGTCCGGGAAAAGCCTGCTGGACATTTCACCCGCCGAGATCGAGCGGACGTTCCAGGTCAATACGCTGGCCCTGTTCTGGACCACCAAGGCTTTCCTCCCCGGCATGCTCGAGCGGGACCGGGGGCATCTCGTTACCATCGCCTCGGCCGCCGGGCTCGGCGGCACCTCGAAACTGACGGACTATTGTTCGAGCAAGTTTGCCGCCGTCGGCTTCGACGAGTCTCTGCGCGTGGAGCTGAAGCGGCAAAACAGCAAGGTCATTACGACTATCGTATGCCCGTTCTACACGAATACGGGAATGTTCGAGGGCGTAAGAACACGGTTCCCATGGTTGTTGCCGATACTCGAACCGGACTACGTCGTGCGGCGGACCGTCAGTGCCATCGAAAAAGACCGGCGGCGGCTGATCATGCCGCGGTTCGTATATACCGGTTGGCCGAGCCGGTTGCTACCGGTGGACTGGTTCGATGCAATGATGGCTTTCTTCGGCATCAGCCATAGCATGGACGATTTCAGGGGACGCCGGTAAATCCGAGCGGTTCACTACTTGAAGATGCCGGCCGGATCGATGCCGAACGCGCCGTGCTCGTGGCCGTTGACGATCCACAGCGCGCCGGATTGGGTGGCGTCGAGCGGCAGGTCGCGCATCTCGATCACCCTGGGCCGCGGCAAAGGCGCGCGATTCTGGTCGAGTAGTAACAGCACCTTTGGCCGCAACACGTTGTTCGGGTTCTGCTCCAGGACGACCGCCACCGAGCCGTCATTCAGCTCGACAAGGCTTGCAACCGGGAACATGCCCATGGTTGCGAGGAATTGCTCGACGACCTCGGCCGCAAATTCCTTGCCACGCATCTCGTTCAATGCTCTCGCTGCGTCGTAAGCCGCCATCGGCTTTGAATATGGTGTTTCGCTGGTCATCGCGTCGTAGCAGTCTGCGATACCGGCGATGCGGCCGAAAGGCGGGATCTGGTTGCCATACAAGCCCTGCGGGTAGCCAGACCCGTCGAATCGTTCGTGGTGACACCGGACCATGTCGGCGACAGTCTGGGCAACGCCTTGAGAGGCCGCCAGTATCTTTTCTCCGAACTCGGCGTGCTGCCGAAGCATGTTTCTTTGTTCCTCGGAGATCGCCCCGCTTGTCGCCGCAATGCTTTTCGGAAGCATTGAATTGCCGATGTCGAGCAGCATGCCGCCCATCGCGAGTTCTTCGAGCATGTCGCGATCGAAATTCAGGTGACGGCCGAACATCAGGCACCAGATAGCGGTGCCGACCGAGCGGTTGTAATTCTCGCTGCTGCGCTTGCGTGAGAACACCGTCCAGGCCAGAGCATTCGGATTGCGCAGGACGCTGTCGATCGCCGGCTGGACGGCGCGCCGCAGCTCGTCCATCCGCACTTCGCCCCGAATCGTCGCGTTGTCCATCAATTCCTTGTGGTGTTTGGCAAGACTACGGTACGAGTCGCGTGCTGCGTCCGCTTCCGCACGCACGGTCGTCTGAATCCCGTAGCCGTCCTGCCCGCTGGACGCAAGCGTCGCGGCCTGTCGGTACAGTCCGAGGCGCGTAAGCAGTTTTTGCAGCCAGCGGATGAGCTTACCCGGTTCACTGGTCTTCCGGCGGACAGGCTGCTGAAGCGACTTATGCGGCTGCCGCTGCATCTGTATCAGTCGGCGCACCTGGTCGTCTGAGAGCTTTCCACGCTCGGTGTCGATGTAAACGATGGTGCAGTAGCGCTGCAGCATGTCGATCTCCGCCTGCTCACGGATTTCGAAGCCCTGGAAGATGAACGGCGTCTCGAGCCAGGGGCGATCCAGCTTCGAGACATACATGCCTTCCGTCACTTTGGCGACGTCTATGGGGACTTGCTTGATGCTCAATGGAATCAACAACTAACGGATTCATGGCGATCATAGCAGAGCGTGACTCTACAGGCCCAACCGGCCCGGTCCATCGCCGCACGATTTTCGATAGTATTCAGGCCTTGGTCAGAACCGT
>JBFEXY010000251.1:0-4005 GCA_041562415.1 Woeseiaceae bacterium | reverse complement strand
TGCAGGCTGGTGCGGTTGCTGCCGATTGCACACAGGAATCCGGCCAGCAGATCCTCGTGGCGCGCCGCCGAAGTCTGTGCGACGACGGCCTGGCGATGACCGATGCCGAAGTTCGCCAGCTCGAATCGATAGGCATCGAAGAGGCCGTCGCCGGGTTTCACCGCGGGGTTGTCGTACGCGCGTATCCAGCTCAGCACATGCACGGGCAGACGCGAGCCGAGCAGGTGCGAGAACATCGGCAAGCCATCGGTTGCGAGATAGTCCGCAGACTCCAGCGCCACGACGCGTGTTACCAGCTGCAGTTCTTCGTCGGAGAATGCCTGCCAGTCGAAACTGGCAAACCAGGAATCGTGTACGGGCGGATCGTATCGGTCGTCAACTTCCAGGTCTGCGATCCGCATTGCCGCAAACAAACGGCCGAAACGCTCGGCGTCCTCGAGAAACAGCTCGCTTGCCGTCGCACAGGCCTCGTAGCTCTCGACGACATCCACATCCGGCTGTTCGGCGAACCACGGATTGACGACCCGGCCCGCGAAACGGACCAGGACCGGGTTATCGTCCCAGGCCCGAAGCTCGTCCAGCGCGCGCTGTATCCTGGATCGCCGTTCGGGCGACATTTCCTGCGAACCGTGCGACCGTTTGCCGAGCATGCCCGACAGGGCGTCGCTGTCCAGGAGGCGCCCTGCGGGTCCCGCGCTACTGCTTACGCTCTCTGGTTCATTGCCCTCTGCTGATTTGGACTTCTCGACGCGGAGCAGTGATTCGAGAGCGGCGGCCAGCTTTTCGACCTTGCGGCGCAGCTCGTCACGGCGAGGATCGAGCCGGTGGCGGACCGCATGCACAAAGAGGTGCAACGGCACGTCAGGACCGTATCCGAGGTATTGGCTGCCTTCCGCGATCGTCGCCTGCAGCTGGGCGAGGTTGGAATCGAGGGTTTCGCGATTGCTCTCCCGAAGATCGAGGTGCGCCTGCAGGGCCTCGGCTGCCGCGGAGAACAGCGATGGTGCATCGACAGGATCGGGTCCCGTCAGCCTCTGCCGAAGGTAGCGTTCCAGCCACGGCAGGTTGTCCCTGAGGATCTTGGCTTGCTCAGCGCCCGGCGCGAAGGTCTCGATCGACGCAGCCAGGTGCTCGCTCAGAGGTCTTGCCAGCACCGTTTCGGCGTCGTCCCCGTGTGGTACGAGATACAGCGGGTACTGGTACCGGATTGCCGACGAATCGCGATAAGGATTCAAGAGCGCGGGCAGGATTGCCCCGGCAGGCACTGCGGTCGACTCGGCGGCCGCCGGCTCACCGTAATGAAAGCGGCGTAGCAGGTTGATCACGGCAGCGCCGTCTTCGACGTCAGGCTGTTTACTTTCGGCTGCGGAGTCCATGGTCGCTCCGGGGTCAGATGGCGAAATGGTCAAGCGCCTCGTTGAGACCGGCGAGCCTTTCCTCCGCCGTCATCTCGAGGCCCACGGCCGACATCAGGTCATAACGCGGCGCATCGGGATTCTGGTACAGGATCCCGAGGGGCAGCTCGTCCGGATTTTCGGCGAATTTGCGCGCCGCGTGAATATCCGATGGATCGTGTTCCCCGTGGTTTGGGAACTGGCGTTTGACCGAATCGTCGACCTGCACGCCGTTGTCGTGGGTCAGCAACTTCAGCCTCGCAGGTTCGTCCTGCAGCGTCTTGCCGATTGCTTCGACGTAGACGGGGCAGCGCTGAATGATTCTTACGAAACTCGTCCCCTTGTGCTCGTGAGCCTTCTTGATTACCTCGTGGCGAAGCTGGGCGTTCCAGTCGACGATTTGCGCGACGAACGAAATGTTGGTGATTCCGAGCGTGACCGTCAGTGGGTTTAGCGGCGGCAGCAATGCGCCCGTCGGATGCGTATTGGTAGGGACGTCGAGCGGCGTTGTGGGAGACGTCTGCTTCTTCGTCAGCCCGTAAATGCCGTTGTCGAAAACCAGCACCGTCAGGTCCATGTTGTAGCGCATGGCATGAATCCAGTGCGCCGCACCAATCGAGAAGCAGTCGCCGTCGCCGGTCGCGACCCAGACGTCGAGATCGGGGCGCCGCGATTTGACGCCGCAGGCAACCGGCAGCGCGCGTCCGTGCAGGCCGTGGAAGCCGTAGGTATTCATGTAGTGAGGAAGCCGGCTGGAGCAACCGATGCCAGATACGGCTACGGTCTTTTCGGGCTTGAGCTGCGCGTCGCGGCACACGCGGTGTACCGCGGCCAGTATCCCGTGGTCACCGCAGCCCGTGCACCAGCGTGGTTCGGCACCGCAGTAATCCTCCAGCGTGAAATAGCGTTCCTTTACGTCGAGAGACCAGTCACCTTTCAAGCCGAACATCATTCTGCTCCTTCCATCTGTTCGAGAGTTTCGTCGATGACCCGGCAGATGGTGGCGGGTGACAACGGGTGGCCCGGTACCTTGGACCAGCAGTCAATATCCATTAGCGTATGCGCGCGCAGCACGTACGCGAGCTGTGCGTAGCGCCGGTTCTCAGTTCCGGATAACGGTGCGTCGGGCGCGTCGCTGTAGTTGAGCTCGATGGTTTTCACCTTCTTGAATCCGGAGAAGATCTTCTTGAGGCCGGGTTCCAGGGGTGACAGGAACCTGAGGTGCACCGAAGACACCTTCTTCCCTGCGGCTCGAGCCTGGTCGACGGCTTCCTCGATGGCGCCGATCGTCGAACCCCAGCCGACGACCAGCAGATCGCCTTCCGGATCGCCGTGCACTTCGGGTGCCTTCAGTGTCTCGCACAGCGCAGCCAGCTTGCGGCTGCGCATGTCCATACCTTCCTGGTTAGACTTCGTGTCATAAGCAATCTTGCTGTTACGATTGTGAGCAAGGCCGGTGAGGATGTATTCGCCACCGCGCATGCCGGGGATCGGCCGCTCCGACAGACCGGTCTTCTCATCCCAGTCATACGGCGCCACATTCTTGTCCCAGGGCGACTGGTCGACCGGCGGGGCGAACCATTCATCAGTCACCTCGGGCCGCTCGATCGCCTGCACGCCCGTCGCCAGGTTGGCATCGGTGAGGATCAGCACCGGTGTGCGGAACGATTCGGCGAGTTTGCGCGCCAGGATGACGAAGTGGAAACACTCCGAAATGGTGGAGGCGGCGAGCACCACCTTGGGCGAATCGCCCGGCGCGCCGAACAGGCACGAGAGCAGATCGCCCTGTTCCACCTTGGTCGGCAGGCCCGTTGACGGGCCACCGCGCTGCACGTTGATGATGACCAGCGGAATCTCGGCCATGACGGCAAGGCCGATCATTTCGGTCTTGAGTGCAATACCGGGACCGGATGTGATGGTGCAAGCGGTCTTGCCGGCATAAGAGGCGCCAATCGCGAAGCCGATGGCTGCGATTTCATCTTCCGCCTGGTGGACGAAGCCGCCGGTCAGGTGGAAGTCGTCCGCGAGGTAGTGCGATGCCGAGGTCGCTGGCGTGATCGGGTACATCGAGACGAGATCCATGCCTGCCGCCATGACGCCGAGACCGGCGGCCTGATTGCCGTTCATGACCACGGCGGATTCGAGCCGGTCCTCCGGCGCCGTCTCGATGCTGAACTGGTAATCGATGTTGTCACGGGCAAAGGCGTAGCCGGCGTCGAACAGGTCATGGTTGATCTGGATGACCTTGTCGCTCTTCTTGCGGAAGATCTTGGCGATTTCTTCCTTGCCCTTGTCCGCGTCGCGGTCGTAAATCCGGCAGAGCATGCCGAGTACGAACATGTTCTTTCCCTTGCGCGGGTCTGCGACGAGCTTGAGGCATTCCTGCTGGATCGGCAGTTCGTGCACCGTCAGGCCGCGCTGTTTGAAGTCGGCTAGCGCTTCGGCGTACTGCTCGCGCACCTTCGGTTCCGGGTCCTCGGCCCACATGTTCTCGAGCAGCACGACGGTGCCTTCCTTGTAGGCGCCGTTCTGGATGCGGGAGTAGAGGACCTGCTCGTTGAAGGCCACGACCATGTCCGCTTGGTTGCCCATATTGGTCATGTACTTCGAC
>JBFEXY010000250.1:0-4030 GCA_041562415.1 Woeseiaceae bacterium | reverse complement strand
CGCCGATTGTGCCCGCAGTTCCCGGCACAACTGGAAGCCGCCTTCGACATCGTCCTTCAGATTGATGTCGATGACCACGAGGTCGGGCAGCCGGGAAGCGAAGGCTTCGAGTGCCGGTGCTCGCGCATCGTACGCATCCACGGCGTAACCCTCGCGGCGAAATGCCGCCGCGTAGTTGTCGCGGATCGCCGCTTCGTCCTCAACGATTGCTATGCGCTTTGCCAAATCGAGTCCCTCGGAGCCTGGCCACAATTTGCCACATTACGCCGGTGCATTGCCATGCCGCCGACCACGTCGCGACGCATTGGGTTGTTTCAATCACTGTAGCGCTGCCGGGAGACCTGGAATGTCACGACAAAAAATACTGATGCTGGCCCTTGTGATTGCATGGCTGTGGACGCCCGTAGCAATGGCGCAAGGGTCGCCGCCGATGGATATCCAGTCCGGTACGCTGCTCCTGAAAATGCAGGCAGGGCTCGTCACGGCGACGCGGGTTAACACAGATGTCACGATCAGCGTCAGTGGCCTCGTTGCGCGAGTCTCGGTGCGACAGGAATTTCGTAACGAGGGCGACGACTGGGCAGAGGGAATCTACGTATTCCCGTTGCCGGACAAGGCGGCCGTCGACCGCATGCGGCTGCATATCGGCGAGCGCTTTATCGAGGGAGAAATCCGGGAGAAGGAAAAGGCGAGGAAGGACTATGAACGCGCACGCAACGAGGGCAGGAAAGCCAGCCTCGTCGAACAGCAGCGGCCGAACCTGTTCACGACGTCCATTGCCAACATAGCGCCCAGGGAAAGGGTGGTCGTCGAGATCGAGTACCTCGAAGACCTGCGCTACGACAACGGCACATTCGGTATCCGCTTTCCCATGACGCTGACGCCCCGCTACATACCGGGCGTAGCGCTTCCCGACCGGAAAGGCAGCGGCTGGTCGCCCGATACGACGCGGGTGAGCGATGCGTCCCTCATTACGCCACCGCAGGTGACGGCTTCCCGCGACCATAAGACCTCCCTGCGCGCCAGCATCGATGCCGGAGTGCCGCTGGAGATCGTTGCCAGCCGATATCATCCTGTTGAGGTTGCGGAGGAACAGGGCCGTTACACGGTATCGCTGGCCAACGACCCGGTACCGATGGACCACGACTTCGAATTGTTGTGGCGGCCGGTGCCTTCCGTCGCGCCACGCGCGATGGTGTTCAGGGAGATGATCGCGGACCAGCCTCACTACCTGCTGATGGTGATGCCGCCCGATGTCGCCAGCGAAGTGCCGCTGTCCATGCCGCGCGAGCTGATCTTCGTGGTGGACACGTCGGGGTCGATGCACGGCACCTCGATCGCGCAGGCAAAAAAGGCCCTGAGTCAGGCCCTCGATGGTCTGAGCGCAAACGATCGCTTTAACATCATCGAGTTCAACTCGATAACGCGGGCGCTTTTTCACCAGAGTGTCGCGGCAGACGCCGTTAACATCGCTCACGCGAGAAACTTCGTGCAGCGGCTGGAGGCAAACGGCGGAACCGAGATGCGGCCGGCCCTCAGGCTCGCGCTGGATTCGGCGAGGTCTGAATCGTACCTGCGGCAGATCGTGTTCATCACCGACGGCAGCGTTGGCAACGAAGAAGAACTCTACACAATGATCGAGTCGCGACTCGGCAGTGCACGACTGTTCACCGTCGGAATCGGCTCCGCACCCAACAGCTGGTTCATGCGCAAGGCGGCGGAACTCGGCCGCGGCACCTTCGTCGTGATCAGTGCGCTGCACGAAGTCGGCGAGAAAATGGATCGGCTGTTCGACAAGCTCGGGCACCCGCAGGTCACGAATATCGATGTCAGCTGGCCGGGCGGCACGGTGATGGAGGTTTATCCGGGCATCGTGCCGGACCTCTATCTCGGCGAGCCGGTGACGGTCAGGGCGAAAGCGGCGCTGCCGTTCCCGCCGGGTTCCACGGTTCGCGTCAGCGGGGACTCGACTGCCGGCGCATGGACCCGCGAACTACCGCTGGACAACGGCGCGGACAATCCGGGGATCGGCGCGCTCTGGGCGCGCGCGAAGATCGCCGCGCTTCATGACGAGGAGCGTCGCGGCGCGGATGCGGAACTGACCCGAATTGAGGTCATCGATACCGCAATTGCCCATCACCTCGTCAGCAAGTACACCAGCCTCGTCGCCGTCGACAAGACACCGGTGCGTCCGGCCGGCGACCCGCTCGCCAGCGAGCGGGTTCCGAACCTGCTGCCGTACGGGCAAAGCATGAACGCGATATTCGGGTTCCCGGCGACCGCTACGAATGCGCTCGTACTACAGCGGCGAGGTTTGCTGTTGCTGCTCGCAGCCTTGCTGTTGTTCGGCGCGGGAGCACTGCGGCGGAGCGCAAACCATGCGCGGCTGGCCTAGGACACGAGGGGGCTGGGTCGTGGCCTGCGTTCTTTGCCTCGGATTCTGGCAGCTCGGCGAAGGCGCCTACATTCCCGCCAAGGCATGGCTTGCCCAGGAACTGATGCAGCGCGCCTGGGAGCGCGCCGAGGCAGGCAGCGAACGGCCGGTTCCCTGGCCATGGGCGGACACCTGGCCGGTTGCGAGACTCAAGGCGCTGGGCGGAGACATCGATCTTATCGTCCTCGCGGGCGGATCGGGTCGCACCCTGGCATTCGGCCCCGGTCACCTCAGCGCCAGCGCACTGCCGGGCCAGCCCGGCAATACGGTGATCGCCGGGCACCGCGACACGCACTTCAGCTTCCTGCAGCGGCTCACGGTAGGCGAACCGCTCGCGGTCGAGACGGTGGATGGTCGGTCGCATCTCTACCAGGTTATCGACATCGACGTCGTGGATTCGCGGCGCAGCAGCCTGCTGCTGGATACGGACGAGAGCATTCTGAGTCTCGTGACCTGCTATCCCTTCGAGGCGCTGGAGCCGGGCGGGCCGATGCGTTACGTGGTCACTGCGAGGATGCTTTTCTGAGTGCGGCTACGCGCAGGATGGCGGCGACACTGATGGCGTCGGTGATCTCACCGTCATTGACGAGCCGAACGGCCTCATCCAGCGGCAGCTTGCGGATCTCCAGATCTTCAGTCTCTTCGAACTCGGTCTCGCCCTGGGTCAGCCCTTCTGCGACGTAGACAATGCCGACTTCGTCGGTGATCGAGTTGCTGGTGTGAAGCCGCATCACCTCGGACCAGCGCGTGGCGGTGAGACCCGTCTCCTCCTTTAATTCCCGCTTCGCAGCGCTGAGCGGCGACTCGTCCAGGGGCGCGCCACCCATGGGAAGCTCCCAGGAATACTCCCCCAGCGTGTAGCGCTGCTGGCCGACGAGCCACGTGTTGCCTGCATCGTCCAGCGGCATGATTGCTATAGCACGATTCTTGAAGTGCACGTATCCATAGTGATTCTGACCGCCACCCGGGTTGATGACGTGGTCCTCACGAACCTCCATCCACGGATTCTCGTAAACGGTGCGTGAGTCGAGTCGTTTCCAGCTCATGCAGTGTGCTCCGCCCGCTGCGTCTCGGTAAACAATTTGAAGTTGTTCATCATGTCCTCGTTGCGCCGGCGAATCGCACCCGCGAAAAAGATGCCGATAAAGCGAAAGATGCCTTTGAACGAATGGTTTCCATACATGACCCAGCGTGTGCGTCCGTCCCCGGCATCTTCGAAGTGGTTGACGATGAGCGCATTGCCCCCATCCGATTCATAGGTGCCGGCCAGAAAATGCGGCTCGCGCCGCTCGGTTATCGTTTCGATAAGCGTCACCTTGCGGCCGTTTTCGTCGTAGACGAGTTCCGCAACTGCGCCCGGCTGGCCGTTCTCGCCGCTCTTGCGCGTGAACGATTCGAGTGTCGGCTGCCAGGCCTTCATGTTCTCCGGATCATCGAAGGCCGCCCAGACCGACCGCTGGTCCGCGTCGATGACGATTTCGTGCCTGAACTTCATGCTTGAGACCGCTTCCAGTTGCGTGTCGCAATGATAACCTTGCCCGATGAGCGCACCCAAACCGAAGCTTACGCAGGGACCTGTCGGCAAACACCTTGTCG
>JBFEXY010000249.1:0-4042 GCA_041562415.1 Woeseiaceae bacterium | reverse complement strand
GCGCGCGCGCGAAGCCAGCAGCTTCAGAATTTTGCCGTGACCGCTGCCGATGTCGATGAGGTCACCGACCGGGGCGGCCACGGTGAGCTCGACGAGAGCGCGATGCAGCGAACGGTTGCCGATGACCGCTTCGTCGACACTATCGACGCCGCCACCACGAAGGCCCCTGAGCCGCTCGATATCCTCCAGGAAACTCGGGTCATCTGCGGGAATCAACGCCAGCAATTTGCGCCGCAACGCTGCCTGCTGCCCCCCGGCCATCAGCCGGTAATACACGAAATGGCCGTCCCGAAAGCGCTCCAGCAGGCCCACGTTGCACAGCTGCTTCAGGTGCTGGGAGACGCGCGGCTGGCTGAGCCCGAGGACTCGAGTAAGCTCCGAGACGCTGCACTCCCCCTGCCCGCAAAGCATGACGATGCGTAGCCGGACCGGATCGGCCAGGGCTTTCAATTGTGCGACGAGCTGCTCTACATGATGACTCATAAATATATAAACATTTCTTTATATTTATTGATAAGCCAGTGTACCAGCCTTCGCCGGGCAGTGACAGGAAATTGCGCTATGCTTCGGGCTGGCTTTCATACCCGGCTTCCAGGTAATCCGTGACGACCGATCCAGAAGACACGCCCGGGGACGGCGACAACGAGGCGCCTCGCGAGCCCGAACTTTCCGGCAGTGAGCAGGCGTTCGTACGCCTGACCTTCTGGCAAACCGTCCTGTCGCTGGCCGGTGTCTTCATCGCCATCGTCGCGCTATACGCGGCGCTGACCGAATCAGAGGCAACGCGTAAGCAGACCGCCGCCGCTGTCTGGCCATTCGTGCAGTTGACGGTCAGCGATCACTTTTCCGAGAATGCGGCCGAATTCAGGATCTCTCTGACGAATGCGGGCGTCGGCCCCGCGCGGATGCGGTCGATGCGCGTTCTGTTTGGCGGCGAACCATTGCGCGACTGGCACCACGCGATGGCGCTGATTGGCGAGCAAGGCACCCATCGGCTCGGCCAGAGCTACGTGAACCGACGGGTCCTGATACCGGCCGAGACAATCGACATGGTGTCAACGAAGGACCGGGTGCTGGTCGAAAAATTCCTCGAAACCCTGGCTGGCCCGGACAACGCGATCGCCTACTGCTACTGCTCGATTTTCGATGAATGCTGGGTCGTCGACAGCGAAAAAGACCTGCAGACGCCGGAGCCCGTCGCTACATGCCCGGAGTTCGGCGACCAGGCGTTCGGGAACTGACGGGCAGCTGCTACTGGACGGAGTCCGGCCCGGCGACGGCGTTGTCGGTGAACAGGCCCGAGATATCGATAGGGTCGAATTCGCGGCGCCTTCCACAATATTCGCAGGTAACGTTCACCTGGCCCCGTTCGGCCAATACCTCGCGGGTCTCCGATTCGCCCAGCATGCGAAGGACCTCTTCGGCGCGCCCGCGCGAGCAACGGCAACGAAATACGACCGGCTTGGGTTCGAACACGCGCACGTCGTCCTCGGCAAAGATATTGCCGATCAGCCCCACTCCGTTGGCAGCGCCGAGATCACGCGTCCGCAATGTCGCAGCCAGGTAGCCGAGACGATTCCAGTCATCGTCGTCCAGCCCCTGCTGCCCGGGCATCTGCTGCAGCAGGATGCCGCCGCTGAGGGATTCGTCGCTCACCAGCGCGACATGACTCGGCACCTGCACGGAACGGGCGAAGTAGTTCTCGAGGCTGTCCGCCAGGGAAGACCGTTCGATCTCCACGATCCCCTGGTAGGGGCGCTCACCGGTATCCACGGTGATGGCGCAGTGCGCGTCCTGAATCAGGTCACCGAAGGTTTTCGCAGCCGCGTCCTCATCGGCGCTCGCCATGCCACGCAACTCGAGCTCGCTCGTGCACTGCATGACGAGCATGCGCAGTCCGCCGCTGCCTTGGATCTGGAGGGTAATCGCGCCATCAAACTTCAGGCTTTGCGCAATCAGACCGGTTGCCGCGGCAGCGTGGCCGAGGGTGTCGCGGATGAGTCCTTCGTAATCGTGATCCCGCAGCATTCGCCGCCACGAGCGCGACAGGCTGATCAGCGCTCCGCGAACCGGCAGGGAATCGAATACGAACGGCGTTATGCGATCGGCAATCATAAGAATAAGGGGACAGTGACCATAATTCGTCGGCCGGTCAATCAACCAGGTCGCAGAATCAGGGTCACTGTCCCCCTGATTTCAGCTTGGTTCTCAAGATTGCGTTGACCTGGCCGGGGTTGGCTTTGCCGCCGGTTTCTTTCATCACCTGGCCGACGAAAAAGCCGATGAGCTTTTCCTTGCCGGCCCGGTATTCCGCGGCCTGGCCCGGGTTAGCCTCGATCACCTTGTCAACGATGGCCTCGATCGCCGAACTGTCGGTTATCTGCTTGAGGCCGCGCGCTTCGATCACCTCGTCCGCCGTGCCCTCGCCGGCCCACATGGCCTCGAACACTTCCTTGGCGATCTTCCCGGAAATCGTATTGTCGTGGATGCGATTGATCAGTCCCGCAAGGTCCTGCGCCGGGATGCGGCACGCCTCGATCTCGAGCCCTTCCTTATTTAATGCGCCAGAGAGATCACCGATCACCCAGTTTGCTACGACCTGGGCGGGCGCATCCGCGGAAGCCGACGCTGCCTCGAAGTAATCCGCGGTCGCCTTGTTGATGACCAATATCGCCGCATCATCCTGCTTGATACCGTAGTCGTCGACAAACCGGTGCCGCTTGTCGTCCGGCAATTCGGGCAGCGTCTCGCGCACGCTGTCGATGAATTCCCTGCTGATCTCGACGGGCAGGAGATCGGGGTCCGGGAAGTAACGATAGTCGTTGGCTTCCTCCTTGGAGCGCATCGAACGGGTTTCGTCTTTACCCGAATCGTACAGTCGGGTTTCCTGGACTACCTCGCCGCCATCCTCGAGAACGTCGATCTGTCGTTCGATCTCGAAGTTGATGGCCCGCTCCACGAAACGGAACGAGTTCAGGTTCTTGATCTCGGTTCGCGTCCCGAATGCGGCATCGCCACGCGGCCTCACCGACACGTTTGCATCGCAGCGGAACGACCCTTCCTGCATGTTCCCGTCAGAGATACCAAGGTAGCGGACGATGGTGTGAATCTTGCGCATGTAGGCGACAGCTTCCTTCGCCGATCGCAGGTCCGGCTCCGAAACGATCTCGAGCAACGGCGTGCCCGCCCGGTTCAGGTCGATGCCGGAGTAACGGTCGAGCCCTTCGTGCACCGACTTGCCGGCATCTTCCTCGAGGTGCGCGCGGGTGATACCGATGCGCTTGTCGTTGCCCTCGTCGTCCGCAATGAAAAGTTCGCCGTGTTCGACGATGGGCAACTCGTACTGGCTGATCTGGTAGCCCTTCGGCAGGTCCGGGTAGAAGTAATTCTTGCGCGCGAAAACCGATCGCGGCGCGACGGTCGCGTTGACCGCCAGGCCGAACTTGCAGGCCATGTGCACGACTTCCTCGTTGAGCACCGGCAACACGCCCGGGTAGCCGAGATCAATCAGGCACGCCTGGGTATTCGGCTCCGCACCGTAGGCGGTGGAAGCACCGGAGAAGATCTTGCTCTGCGTTGCGAGCTGCGTATGGATCTCCAGCCCGATGACGACTTCCCACGCGGCACTCATGCGTAACCCTCCGGGCAACGCGTGTGCCAGTCGGTCTGCAGCTGGTACTGGTGCGCGGTACGCAGTATCTGCTCTTCGCCGAAATGCGGGCCCACCAGATGCAGGCCGACGGGAAGCTCGCTTGCGAATCCGCAAGGGATTGATATACCCGGTAGTCCGGCGAGATTGGCGCCGATCGTGTAGATGTCGTTGAGATACATCGTGATCGGGTCGTCCGTCTTGTCACCCAGCCTGAAGGCCGGCGCCGGCGCCGTGGGGCCCGCGATGACATCGACGTCGGCAAACGCCTTGCGGAAATCGTCCGCGATCAGCTGCCGGACCTGCTGCGCCTTGAGGTAGTACGCATCGTAGTATCCGGCCGACAGCACGTAGGTGCCCGTAAGGATGCGGCGCTTCACTTCCGCGCCGAAG
>JBFEXY010000248.1:0-4067 GCA_041562415.1 Woeseiaceae bacterium | reverse complement strand
TTGTTGACCGTGGCCTGCAAGCCCACCAGGTACTGCCGCGTTCGATAACTTATGTCCGCAGTGGTGCGGAGCGTGGTTACGTCGCTCGCCTTCTCGGAATCGAAACCGAGAGCGAATGAACCATCGAGCCGCTCCCAGAACGACTCTTCGGCATCGATAGGCGTCATCCGCACGATCTGCGACGTGAGCAGGTCGACGTCGTCGCTCAGGGTGATGACCTTGATCTCGAAACGATTGTCGGCCGAATTGAGCCGCCCGAAGTAGCGTGTGCCGTCGGATATTTCGACCTGCAGGGTCTGCTTCGTGGTGATACTGACGATGTCTTCCCAATCGATCGAAACCGTGCCCATCGAGTCGGTACTGTAACGCAGTGCACCGAATTCAAGTGATTTGATCTCGCCGGTAATCGTATTGCCGTTGACCAGCAGTACCACATCGGTCTTGGCCGCCTCGGAGACTATCGGTACCGCGGAAAGCAGCGCCAAAGAAAGAAGAATGGTGGTAAATCTCATTATTCGCGATGACTCTCTGTTGCCCATACCCATACTAACCTGTTCCCGCTTCAAGCTGTTGCTGTACAATTCGCCGTTGCCCTCCAATCCACTTAATTTACGGGACAAGAAAGTGAGCTTCGAACAACAACTCGAGAAGGTAAGAACCAAACCCGGATTCATCGCGGCACTCGACCAGAGCGGCGGCAGCACGCCGAAGGCTCTAGGCCTGTATGGCATTACCGAAGATGCCTGGTCGAACGACGATGAAATGTTCGCGATTGTGCACGAGATGCGCACGCGAATCATCACCAGCCCGGCTTTCAACGGCGATCGGATCCTCGGCGCCATCCTGTTCGAAAACACCATGGACCGGGAGATCGAGGGACAGCCGACGGCGCGCTATCTCTGGAACGAGAAGAACGTCGTGCCGTTCCTCAAGGTCGACAAGGGCCTCGCAGATGTGGAGAACGGCGCGCAGGTCATGAAACCGATGCCGGGTCTCGGCGAATTGCTGGAAAAGGCCAGGGCAAACGGTGTATTCGGCACCAAGATGCGCTCGGTCATCAAGGAAGCCAATCCTGCAGGTGTGGACGCGGTCGTGTCGCAGCAGTTCGAGGTCGGCCGCCAGATCGTCGCCGCAGGCCTGGTGCCGATCATCGAGCCCGAGGTGGACATCAACTGCCCGGACAAGGCAGCCGCAGAGGACCTGCTGCATGCCGCCATCATGAAAGAGCTCGACAGCCTCGGCGACGGCGAACTCGTCATGCTCAAGCTGACCCTGCCAGAGAAGGACAACCTGTATGCCGACTGCATCGCGCACGCGAACGCGCTGAAGGTCGTCGCGCTCTCCGGGGGTTACTCGCGCGAAGAGGCAAATGAGCGGCTGGCGCGGCAGAACGGCATGGTGGCGAGCTTCTCACGGGCATTGTCCGAGGGCCTGACGGCGCAGCAATCCGACGAAGAATTCAATGCGATGATGGATGCGTCGATCCAGAGCATCTTCGACGCGTCGAGCACGTAGTCCCGGCACTACGTGTTTTCAGTGCCCGCCGATTACGCGTAACAAGCGCCCGCCCCTCCCGGGGGCGGGCGCATCGATCTGCAATAACTCGAGCATCAGCGGGTAGATCTCAACGACGCTGACCTCACCGATCACCCTGCCCTGCGGCAAAGCCGGCCCTGCCGCCAGGAATATTCCGTGCATGGCCTTGTTCGACGGATCCCAGCCGTGGTCACCCGGCTTCAGTCTGTCGAGGCCTTCACGATCGGTAACGACGCCGTGACCGAGCTCCGGCACCACAAATATCTCGGGAAAGCGCTGGCTGTCCGCAACGCGCCATTCGGCAGGCGCTTCGTCGCGCAGCACGGCTCGTCCGTTCGCCCAGTTCTCGTTGATCGCGTCACGAATCGCCCGCGCGTGCTTCCTGTCGGGCTGCTCCTGGTAGATCCAGGCGTAGGCGCCACCCGCAATGATCTCCAGCCCGGCAAGGTCGATATGATCTCGCAGAACGAGAGTCTCTTCGGGATTCACGTAGTTTGTCTGGCCGTGATCCGACACGACCAGCACGGATACCTCCCTCTGGAGGCGCAGCTCGGCGATGGCATCGAGCAAGCGCCCGATATTCGCATCCACCTCCGCGACCGCGGCAGCCAGCTCCGGTGACCCTTGTCCGAAATCGTGGCCGGCCCTATCAACGTGTTCGAAATACAGCGTCACCAGGTGCGGCTTCCTGTCCTCGGGCCATTGCAGCCAATCGATGACCTGGTCGACACGGTCGCCGACGGGAACCGACGGGTCGAAACTGTGCCAGTGGCTCGGCGGCACGCCCTGGATCGCCGCTTCCGTGCCGACAAAATAATAGGCGGCGCTCACGAGCCCGTTTTTCTCCGCCGTGACCCAGATCGGCTCGCCCCCGTACCAGCGCCCGTCCTCCACGCTGCTGCGGTCCCACAGGTGGTACCAGTTTTCGCGTGCCTCGTCGGGGAAGTGATTGTGGACGATGCCGTGTTCGGAAGGGTAGAGACCCGTCGCGATCGAATAGTGGTTCGGAAAGGTCAGACTGGGGAAGACCGGCCGCATCGATTCGGCCCGAATGCCCGCTGCGGCGATTCGATCAAGCGCCGGCGTCGGGTAGATCGACAGGTAGTCCCAGCTGAAACCGTCGATCGAAATCAGTATCAGGGATGGCCTGTCCGCCTTTCCAGGCGCGTTGCGTCCCCCGCTTCCCGGCACCTCGTCGGCCTGTGCCAGCGGCGCAAAGACGAGCATAAAAAGCGCCAAAATGGAAGTCGCAAAATCCGCGGTTCCCTTCGCCGCCATGGAATGTAGTCTCATAGCAAGATATTGTAGGCGCTTTGCGATTAACGCGCCCCGAAGAGCGCCTCAATAAGGGAATAGTCGTGTCATCAGACTCTACTACGGTTAAAGGTCCGTCGACGCAGGCGTTTGCAGGCGATTCGCCTGCGCAGGTATCCAAGCGCCTGTTCAATGCCATGCGGCCGAAGTTCTTTCCGGCGTCGGTACTGCCGGTACTGGCCGGTTCGGCCTGGGGATTCATGGTTGCCGGCCAGTTCGATCCAGCTGCCTTCATACTGGCGCTGCTTGCGACGGTCTGTGTGCACGCTGGCGCGAACGTGCTGAACGACGTCGGCGACGACTCTGGCGGCACCGACCGGCAGAACGAGGATCGAATCTACCCCTATACGGGAGGCTCGCGGTTCATCCAGGCCGGCATCATGAGCCCGAGCGGCATGGCCCGCCTGGGCGTCAGCCTGCTGGGTGTCGCCGCGATCGCCGGCCTGATCCTGCTTCTCAGCAAGGGGCCTATGGTCCTGTGGTTCGGCATCGCTGGCATTTTGCTGGCCGTGCTCTATTCGCTGGGCCCCGTACGCCTCGCCTCCGTTGGCCTGGGTGAACTCTCGGTCGGTATCGCATTCGGCGTACTGCCGGTTACCGGTGCCGCCTGGCTGCAAAGCGGCTCGCTGGGCCTCGATGTGCTGCTCTTCGCCATACCGGTGAGCGTCTGGGTCACCGCAATATTGCTGATCAACGAGGTACCGGATATTGCCGCGGACGGCGCGACCGGGAAACGGACGCTCCCGGTGAGAGTCGGTCTCGGCGGCACATCGATGATCTACCTCCTGCTACACCTTTCCGGAGTTGCCGCACTTGTATGGCTCACCTTACGAGGCGGGATTCCGGCGTGGACGGTGATCGTGCCTGTACTGCTCCTGGCGCTGGCCTGGCAGGCGGCACGTGCAATCCGCGTCGGAATCGCGGATCGCCCGGCCATGACCCGCGCGATCGAGATGACGCTCGGCATCCACACCATCGGATCGATCTGGCTCACCGGTTTCGCGCTTTTTATTGCGTTCATCTCCACGTGAGCGGCGCATAAACCTTAAGACGTCGACAGCCACATGCGAATCAAAATCAAGAAAGGCCTGGATATCCCGATCAAGGGTGAACCCGAAAAGGCAATCAGTGACGGCGCCGAAGTAAAGACGGTTGCAGCCGTAGCCACGGACGTGTCGGGAATTCGCCCGCGAATGGCGGTACAGGAGGGCGACAGG
>JBFEXY010000247.1:0-4075 GCA_041562415.1 Woeseiaceae bacterium | reverse complement strand
TTCAATGACGCCGCGTCGCAACCGGACGACAGGAACGTGGCCTTCGAACGCTGGTTGGTCGACACCTGTTGCGCTCGCGACCTGGACGAGGTCGAAAGAACCCGCCGGCTAACAGCATGGGAGAGCGCACCGCACGCGAGGTATTGCCACCCCAGGGAGGAGCACCTTCTACCGTTGCACGTCTGCTACGGGATGACGAATCGTGCAGCCGAAGCGGTAGTCGAGTTGAGCATACTCAAGAAGAAAGCGAGCTTCTATTTCTGGTGAGCGCGCGTATGCGGTCCAGGTATCGCAACCTCGGCCTCAGTCGACATTCAGGACCACCGCCCCTCGCGCTTCGCCGGCTTCCACGATTTCGTTGCCGACAGCGATGTCTTCCAGTGGCAGAGTGCGCGCTATGCGATGCTTTAGCCAGCCGTGCGACAGGGCACTGTTGATGTCCGCGATGGCATGATCTTTTGCGCTGACCGGCATGGAATAGACGATGATCATGCGAACGGCCAGGTCCTTGTACATCATCTTGTAGAAGGGCAGCACCGGCTCCGGGTTACGCGCCGACCCGTACGCCGCTATCGTGCCGCCGACCCTGAGAACCTCGACTGATACCGGCAGGTTGGTGCCGAACTCGAGGTCGACGACGCGGTCGATTAGTGCACCCTTGCTGGCTTCGAGTACCTGCTGGGCGAAGTTATTCGCGCGATGATCCACAACGTGATCCGCACCGGCGTCCAGGCATGTTGCCTTATCGACCGCATTGCTGGCGGTCGCAATCACGGTTGCGCCAGCCCGGCGCGCCCACTGGATGGCATAGTAGCCGACACGGCCAGCACCGCCCATGATCAGCAACGTCTTGTCCTCGATCTCACCATCGGCGAAAACGGCGCGGTGAGCCGTCATTGCGGGAATGCCCAGGCACGCGCCGGCGTCGAAACCCGCCTTTTCCGGCAGGCGCGGCGCGCAATTACTACTGATTGCGACATACTCTGCAGCCGTTCCGAAGCGACGTTCATGCTGTGCCTGGAACACCCAGACACGCTCCCCTTTACGGCTCTTGTCGACGCCTTCACCCACCGACTCGATAACGCCCGCGCCGTCGCTATTCGGAATTACGAAACCTGCGTCCAGCAAATCGGGGAAAGCGCCAGCGCGCTTCTTGACGTCCGAGGGGTTGATGGCGCTGGCGTGCACGCGCACGAGCACTTCACCTGCTGCGGGCTCCGGTGCGTCAATGTCGCATAGTTCGAGGACGTCCCGGGCCTGGCCGAATTTACGGTAAAGAGCTGCGCGCATAGCAGGCTACCGCGGGTCCGCCAGCGGGATCGTCATCGCGAGTGCGGCATTCACCTCGGCCTGAACCTTGTTCTCGAGCTGGAAGAAACGCATCACTTTGATGTCACTCATCACTTTGCCGAATTTCTTGACGTATTCATGGCGTTTTTTGAGTGTGGCTTGTTGCACATCGAAATACGTGTTCATCAGGCGCACAGCATGTTCGTCGCTCAGATCGCCATTGTAATACCGGTCAACGTATTCGATCAGCCCTGCGAGGTACGGTTCGTTGACCACACGTTTCTCGGCGCTGTAGCGTTCGTAAAGCGGCCAGAATTCTTTGCTTTCTTCATCAGTGAGCATCATTTCTTCGCGCAGGATCTGGCGAAATTCCTTTGCTACAAGCGCCTGCGTTTCGCGGATCTTTGCGCCGACGTCGGCACCCTCTTGTGCAAATGCGGGCGCGGACACAACGGCGAGCAGCAGCACGACCGCGATGGCACGGCGTATCAGGTGGCTCATGACATCTGCCTCCGGTATCTTTACAGAATTGCAGGATCGGCAGTCTACCACCCCCGCCCGTCAGGAACCCCTACACTCGCGATGAGCGAAGAGCAACACAAACAGGTGCTGCGCTTACCGAAGCGCCATTCCCGGGAAGGTGCTGCTCGGCCGGATCCGGAGGTCGGGGCTCGCCTCGTCCGTGCACAGTCGCTGCCCGGCGCGGTCCTGGCAGCGCTCACCGCGGTCATCGCCTTCAGCGCTATTTGGGCGATGCTGTCGACGGCTCTGGACCGTGTGTTTCCGTGGATGACCGTTGTGCAGGGCCTGATCATCGGTCTCGCCGTTCGTCGCGCTGGCCGTGGCCTCGACTGGCGGTTCGCGGCTATTGCGGCAGTGGCAGCCGTGGCGGGGGCGCTGGCTGGCAATGTTATCGTGGCGGCCTCGTTTACGGCCGCTGAATTCGATACCGGCACGCTGACCGTTCTCAGGGCCGCCACCAGTTTTACGTGGCCGGTCTTCTTCGATGAAGTGATGACGGCCGCCGACGCAATCTATGCGCTCGCCGCCGCAGGCATCGCCGCGTACTATGCCAATCGTCGCCTGACCCGCGACGAGTACGCCTCGTACCGGGCGTGGCAGGAATCGGATAGAGCCGGACGCTGATCGGGGCGGATCAAATAGGCATCAAGAGCTCGTCTTTCTCGATGGCCCGGCCGGACAATGCCGCCAGCTGTGCGGATACGAAGTTTTCTACTTCATGGACGGCATCTGTCACGCCGAGAAAGAACGCCGGCTCGCGCCGCAACAGGGCCCAATTGCCCGTCGAGATGATGCGAACAAGATGGGTGATGTTGTTGCGTATGGCCTCGATGTAGGGATTCTGGCCGTCGTAAAGGACTTCGATGTAGCGGTACGCCCGGTTGAACTTGAGGTTAAGGCGCTCGCGCATAACCTGTTGGTAAAAGACGGGCGTCTTTTGCAGGAGGTCCTCGCCCGACTTATACCGCACCATGTACTCGCCGGGTTTGGAGTTTTCGACGGCGACGCCACCAATTACGAACTCCTTGTAGAGCCGGTCCCGGCATTTCTCCAGGTAACAGCGGTCGGCCATCTGGGCGATCATGTCCGCCGTACCGAGCAGGTGGCCGCAAATGATGTCTCGCGGGTCATCGAGCTCGATTTCATCGAGGTCAACCTCGTAACCCGTGAAATGCACGATCATGCTCGCGATGCCGGCGTCATTGGCCAGACCCAGTTCGGGGAGGTAGCGGCGCAGGAAGTCGGCGCTGCGTGTCACGTGGTAAAGCGTAAATTCGGCACCATTGATGAAATCGCTGTCGCGGTCCTTGTGGCGGATGTAACCAGAGTCATGAAAAAGTGAGGTTATGATCGCCATTCGGGCCCGGTCCGGACCGAGGCGCTCGGAGGCCTCTACGCTGCGTTCATAGCCGGCGACAAGGCGCGCGAGGGCAAGCGTCATGTCCAGCGTATGCTGCATGTCGTGATACGTCGTATCGCAGCCAAGATAGCCAGGATAACGACCGGTGAACAGGCGCTCGAAATCGTAGAAAGCGAGCCAAAGCTTGTCGAACGGCGCACCTGGAAACGTTTCCGAAAAAAGTTTCCAAACCGCATTGCGCACATCAGCTGGATTGCTGACCTGCACGGTGTTGGTGACGTCGTAATCGTTACGGCGATCCTGGGACACGATATTTTTCTTCTTCTTGTTAACCGTATCGCCCGGCTCTTGCGTGCGTCCGCGGTCAATCACGCCGTCCTCCTGACGGCAACGCGAGTCCATATGCAATCGGGCGCTGCATACTCAATAATACACTTCACGACGCAGGCAAACTGCTGGTTATTCGACAATATGTCATTTTGGTAAAATCTTACCAGTCGATATCGCCAGGCGCCGCAAGCAGTTTCAGCTGTCGAACTCCGCGATGACGGGCGCATGGTCCGACGGGCGCTCCCACGTCCGCGGCTCCCGGTCGATGTAGCTTGCCGCGCAGCGCCGGGTCATCACCGGGCTCGTCAGGATGAGGTCGATGCGCAGGCCGGCATTGCGCCTGAACATGGCAGCGCGGTAGTCCCACCAGCTGAAGCTCTTCTCAGGCTGGTCGAATTTACGGAATACGTCAGTCAGCCCGAGGTCGAGCAACTCCTGCAGCGCGGCACGCTCCGCCGGGCTACACAGGATTGCATCGCCCCACTTCTCCGCGTCGTACACGTCGTCGTCGGCGGGCGCGATGTTGAAGTCACCGAGCACGACGAGATTCTCATGCTTCTCCAGCTGCACTGC
>JBFEXY010000246.1:0-4076 GCA_041562415.1 Woeseiaceae bacterium | reverse complement strand
GCCCTGCCGGGGCTGCACCTCCATCGTCATGGTTACGGCCTGGAACTGGGCACCGGAGTCCAGGATTTTCCCGGTGTGTGAAATGAACGCACTGATTCCCGTATTGGTCGCCCGGATCGCGGCGCGGCCGGCTTCGAGGGAACGCATCCGTGCGATCTGCAGGTGCTGGTGCGGCGCGATCGAATCACCAAACCAGGCATCATTGCTGACATTGACCAGGATGGACGCCTCCGGCAATGCGTACAGCTGCTCCGCCCCGTAAGCGTCTTCGTAGCAGATTGCGACCGCCAGCTTCTCGCCGTTGGCAGCTTCGAGCAGCGGCTGCACGTCGTCACCCGCGGCGAGATCGTTATGCGGCAGACTCATCATGCGCATCCATTCCCGCACGCTCGGCGGCACTGGAAAATACTCCCCGAACGGCACCAGGTGTCGCTTGCGGTACGTCTGCCGGCGATCACCCGCGACCAGCATGACGCTGTTGTAGATGCTCGTCTCGCCGCGGCTGTCGTCACGCTCGAGTATCCCGAAGAGGATGCTTCTGCCGGTGCCGAGCGTATCCGCCTGCAGCGCCTGGATATAGGGCTCCACGCGGTCATCGAGAGACGGTATCGCGACTTCCGGCCACACGACGAGCTCGCTGTCGGATGCCTGCAACGCCGCCGCACGATAGAACTCGAGCGTCGGCCGCAGGCGCTCGGGCAACCACTTCTCAGCCTGCGAAATCCCGGCCTGCACGATCGTGCTCTTTACCGGCGGAGCGGATGGTTCCGTCCATTCGAACGCCTTGAGAATCCCGCCGCCCAGCAGAGGAAGCACGAGCACCGCGACCGCTATCGCGCGTTGCCGGCCGTCTGTCATGATCGCGACAAGGATCGCCGTCGTGCTGAGCATCGTCATGAATGACACGCCGTAAACACCGATCAGCGGCGCCCATCCGGCAGCGAGTGAGTCGATCTGGCTGTAGCCGATGGCCAGCCACGGAAAACCGGTCAGAACCCAGCCGCGCAACCATTCGAGCAATACCCAGGTGGCAGGCGCGACGAGCAACAGCAGCCACGGCTCCCCCTGGGAAAACCGGCTGATCAGCCAGCCTGCTGCGAAAAAGTAGGCCGACATGATGAGGACGAGTCCCAGCATGAGGATCAGCGCAATCCATGTCGGCGCCTCGCCGAAAATGACGACGGAGATGTAAATCCAGTAGGTGCCGGACAGGAAAAGACCGAAGCCGAAGCAGAAACTGAGCCATCCTGCGTCGCGGGGTGACACGCTCAGGTACACGTACAACAGCGGCAAAAGCAGCACGGGCACGAGCATCGACATCCCGAACGGCGCAAACGCTGTCGTCAACAGGCAGCCGAGCAGAAACAGTATTCCCCGGCTCGCCCACGGCCGGTCCGCCGGCCACTGAAATACGGATCCGCGAAGTTCCACGAAGATCAGGTTTCGAGTCGCTGCACGCGCAGTGCGCCGATGCGGCGTTTGTCCGCCTTCGTCACAGAGAACTCGAAGCCACCGAAATCAATGCTTTCACCGCGCCGCGGCAGGCGGCCGAGCTCATGCATCACGAGGCCGCCGACAGTGTCGTATTCCTCATCGCTCAGTTCACATTCGAAGAACTCGTTGAAGTCCTCAATGCGCGTCAGCGCGCGAACTGCGAAACACGACTTGCCATGGCGATCACCTTCCGGCCGGATGAACGCGTCCTCTTCCGGGTCGTGCTCGTCGTCGATTTCACCGACGATCTCCTCGAGCACGTCCTCGATCGTGAGCAGCCCCGACACGCCACCGTACTCGTCCACCACGATTGCCATGTGATTGTGGCTGGCGCGAAACTCCTTCAGCAACGCGTTCAGGCGTTTCGATTCAGGTATGACGGCCGCGGCCCGCAGCAACTTTCGGATCGGCACTTCCTGCCTCGCCCCGCGCCCGAAGTAACGCAGCAGGTCTTTCGCGAGAAGGACGCCGAGGACCTCATCGCGGTCCTCGCCCATAACCGGGAACCTGGAATGCCCGGACTCGACGATCATCCTGATCATCTCATCGATGTCGTCTTCGATATCGATCACGACCATCTGCGAGCGCGGGATCATGACGTCGCGCACCTGGGTCTCCGATACCTCGAGCACGCCGGCGAGCATGCTCTTCTCCTCGGCATCGATATCTGTTTCGGATTGTTGAATGATGTCCTGGATTTCTTCGCGGCTCCAGGGCTCACCCTTTATGGCGCGCTTGAGTCGCGCGATCAGCGAGGTGCTCCCTGCGCCGCTGGTACTTGGCGGTTTGTCGTTCATCTGACTATTAAAGTATTGGCCCGGTGTCCGAACCCCGATTTCGGGCCGGTCATTGTATCAGTTTCCTGCGTAAGGATCGGCGATGCCCAGAGTGGCCAGTACGCGCCGTTCGAGCGCCTCCATTGCCTCCGCTTGCTGGTCGGTGATGTGGTCGTGACCGAGCAGGTGCAAGGTACCATGCACCAGCATATGGCCCCAGTGGTCATCGAGCCGCTTGCCCTGTTCGTTCGCCTCCCGGGCGACGACGCCGGCGCAAACGACGATGTCGCCGAGCAACGGCCTTTCACCGGGGGGCACAAAGCCTCCGTCGCCCACCGGAAACGCGAGTACGTTGGTCGGCTTGTTCTGATCCCGGTACTCCCTGTTCAGGGAACGCATCTCGTCTTCATCAACAACGCGAACCGAAACATCGACGTCCCTGCCCGGATCCGTTTCGTCGATGGCTTTCCGGACCCAGTCTCGTATGGACTTGCTCGCGGGAATACCGGCAGCGTTACTGGCAATCTGTACGTCGACACTCATCGCTTGTAGTCATCGCACGGAGTGCGACGAGCTAGGCAACATCACTATCGTCAGCCTCGTAGGCGGCAACGATACGCTGCACCAGCGGATGCCGGACGACGTCTTTCCTGGAAAAAAACGTAAAGCTGATACCCTCGACATCCTCGAGAATGCGCACGGCGTTGTTGAGGCCGGATTGCTGTCCGGTCGGCAGATCGATCTGCGTCACGTCGCCAGTTACCACTGCACGTGACCCGAAACCGATGCGCGTGAGGAACATCTTCATCTGTTCCACGCTGGTGTTCTGCGCCTCGTCGAGAATGACGAACGATTCGTTCAGCGATCGCCCGCGCATGAAAGCGAGCGGCGCAATCTCGATAACATTGCGATCGATGAAGCGCGTGACCCTGTCTGCACCCAGCATGTCGTACAGCGCGTCATACATCGGCCGCAGATAGGGGTCCACCTTCTGCGACATGTCCCCGGGCAGAAAGCCCAATCGCTCGCCCGCCTCGACGGCCGGCCTAACAAGTACGATGCGCCGCACATGCTCATGCTCGAGCGCATCGACGGCCGCCGCGATGGCGAGATAGGTCTTTCCGGTGCCGGCCGGACCGATGCCGAAGGCGAGATCGAAATCGCGCATGCTGCGCATGTAAGCCGTCTGGTTAGCGCCCCGCGGCCGAATCCGCTTCAGGCGCGTCTGGATCGCGAGATGCTCTTCGTCGTCCTCAGCTTCCCTTGACGGTCCGGACTCCGCTTCGCCCTCTTTCATAACCGACTCCTGCAGAAGAATATGCACGCGCTCCGGATCGAGGCGCTCGCGGTCCGTCATGCTGAAAAGCCTGTGCAGCACATCGCTGCCGAGCTGGGTCGCGCCCGGCTGCCCGGTGACACGAAAATGATTGCCGCGACTGGCGATCTCGACATCGAGGCGGCGTTCGATCTGCCGCAGGTGTTCATCGAACTGGCCGCAAAGATTGGCCAGGCGGCTGTTATCGGCGGGCTCGAGAACGACATCCCGAGATATCTGGACTGCATTCAAGATCGGTGCTTGAGACCTCTGTCGATGGTTTACCGCAGACTACCGCGAAGCGAGCGCGTTTTGAAGTGCGTGCCCGGCGGTTTATGTCATGCCGCTGCCTTGCTGTCTGAACGCCTGCCGCGCAGGGAATTCGGCAGGGCTTCCGTGATGACGACATCGACGAACTGTCCGACAAGCGACGGATCCGCGTCGAAATTCACCCAGCGATTGTTCTCTGTTCGACCGGCCACCTGGCTGGC
>JBFEXY010000245.1:0-4080 GCA_041562415.1 Woeseiaceae bacterium | reverse complement strand
GCCGTGCCGAAGATTGCCATTGACATCATCGACGACGCGATCCAGATGCACGGCGCCGCGGGCGTATCGCAGGACTTCCCGCTCGCATTCATGTACACGAACGCCCGAACCTTGCGGCTCGCAGACGGGCCGGACGAGGTGCACCGCATGGTCGTCGCGCGCAGTGAACTGCGCCCCTACGTGAAGCCTCGGCATAGTTGAGTGACGGCATCGATCAAGGCACAGGACCTGCCTTCGCTGGTGGGCGAGGAGCTCGAACCCTCGGACTGGTTCGAGATCACCCAGGCGCAGGTTAACCAGTTTGCCGACGCCACCCACGACCACCAGTTCATTCACGTAAAGCCCCTGCGTGCCAAATTCACGCCGTTCCGCGGAACAATCGCTCACGGCTTCCTGGTGCTGTCGATGATCAGCCACCTGGCTCAGCAAAACGCCGTTCGTCCGGAAGGCCTGAAGATGGCGCTCAACTACGGTTCGGACAAGGTACGATTCCTGACGCCTGTACGTGTGGGGAAGCGCATACGCGCGCGGCAAACGATCATCGACGTCGCCGAGAAGAAGCCCGGGCACTGGCTCATGAAGACCGAGATCACGATCGACATCGAAAACGAAGACAAACCGGCGCTCATCGCCGAGATGCTGGCGATGTACATATTCTGAACCTGAAGCAAAGGAACCCCGACATGCGCGAAGCCGTAATCGTCTCCACCGCACGCACACCGATCGGCAAGGCCTACCGTGGCGCGTTCAACAATACAGAAGCAGCAACGCTCGGCGGTCACGTGGTGCGTCATGCCGTGCAGCGTGCCGGCCTGGAGCCCGCGGAAATCGAAGACGTGGTGATGGGCTGTGCCCTGCCGCAGGGGACCCAGGGGCATAACATTGCGCGGCAGACGGCGCTCGCCGGCGGCCTGCCCGTCACGACAGCGGGCATGACCGTCGACCGCCAGTGTTCCTCCGGCATGATGGCCATCGCCGTGGCTGCGAAAACCATCATGGTCGATAACGTCGACATCATGGTCGGTGGCGGACTGGAATCGGTCAGCCTGGTTCAGAACGAACACATGAACCTGTTCCGCGCCAAAGACCCGCGTCTCCTCGAGATGCACGAACACATCTACATGCCGATGATCGACACCGCCGAAGTCGTGGCGCGTCGTTACGGCGTCAGCCGCGAGGCCCAGGACGAGTACGCGCTGCAGAGCCAGCAGCGCACGGCCGCCGCACAGGAAGCCGGGCGCTTCGATGACGAGATCATGCCGCTGTCGTCCAACAAGGGGGTCATGAACAAGGAGACCGGCGAGATCACTTTCGAGGACGTCATGCTGGAGAAGGACGAAGGCAACCGACCCGCGACCACGCTCGAGGGACTGCAGGGACTGCCCCCGGTCCGCGAAGACGGCTTCATTACGGCCGGCAACGCGAGCCAGCTTTCGGACGGTGCGTCGGCTGCGGTCGTGATGGAGGCCGGCGTGGCCGAGAAGCGCGGACTCGAGCCGCTCGGCTTCTATCGCGGCACTGCCGTCGCAGGCTGCGAGCCCGACGAGATGGGCATCGGCCCGGTCTTTGCCGTGCCGAAACTCCTCGAACGTACCGGCCTGAAGATGGATGACATCGACCTGTGGGAACTCAACGAGGCATTTGCGGTGCAGGTCGTCTATTGCCGCGACAAACTCGGTATCCCGAACGAGATTCTCAACGTCGATGGCGGCGCGATATCGATCGGCCATCCCTACGGCATGTCCGGTGCCCGCATGGTCGGGCACGCATTGATCGAAGGCAAACGCCGCGGCGCAAAATACGTCGTCTGCACGATGTGCATCGGCGGCGGACAGGGCGCGGCGTCGCTGTTCGAGGTCGCCTGATGCGGGCACTCGTCTGCAAGGCCTACGGGTCCACGGATGACCTTGCGGTTGAAGACGTTGACGACCCGGTCGCCGGCGCCGGCGAAATTGTGGTCGACATCATGGCCGCCGGTCTGAACTTCCCGGACGTGCTCGTGATTGGCGGGCAATACCAGGTAAAGGTGCCACCGCCGTTCATCCCGGGACACGAGGCTGCGGGCGTCGTTGCCGCAGTCGGCGAAGGCGCCGGTCGCTTCGAGGTCGGCGACAAGGTCATCATCACTCCGTCGACCGGCGCGTTCGCGGAACGTTGCGCGGTCCCCGAGTACCTTGCAATGCCGATTCCCGACGGTCTCGACTTCGAACAGGCCGCCGGATTCACGATCACCTACAGCACGAGCTACCACGCTCTCGTCCAGCACGCCGGGCTGAAGGAAGGAGAGACGGTGCTCGTCCTCGGCGCGGCGGGCGGTGTCGGTATCACCGCCGTCGAGATTGCAAAGGCGATGGGCGCGCACGTCATTGCCGCCGCCAGCACGGACGACAAGCTCGAATTCGCCAGGTCCGCGGGCGCAGACGAAACGATAAACTACAGCGAAGTATCACTCAGGGATGCTGTCCGCGAAATCACCGACGGCGCAGGCGCCGACGTGATCTACGATCCGGTCGGTGGGGAAACGGGCGAACAGGCGCTGCGTTCGATTGCGCGCGGCGGGCGTTACCTCGTGATCGGTTTTGCGAGCGGTGCTATCCCCAGCTTTCCGGCAAACCTTGTATTGCTGAAGGAAGCCAACGTGATGGGCGTGTGGTGGGGACCATGGGCCACCAGGAACCCGAAACTCCAGGCGCAAAACCTGCGGGCAATGGGCGAGATGATCGGCAAAGGGCTGTTACGGCCGCGGGTTACCGGGTCCTATTCTCTCGACGAGTTCAAAGAGGCGTTCCGCGCCATCACGGCCCGCCGCGTTCGCGGCAAGGTCGTGTTTCGCATGAACTGAAAATCAGCCCAGCGTAGCACCGCCGTCCATGACGAGCGTGGTGCCGGTCGTGTAGGCCGCTTCGTCGGATACCAGGTAAAGCACACCCGCCACCATATCCGCCGGCTGCCCTGCCCGCGCGACCGGGAGCCGCTTGAGCCACTTCTGCACGCCGGGATCAGCGGTGAGCGCTTCGGCGAACTTGGTCTCCACCACGCCCGGAAGGATTGCATTCACCCGAACCCCACCCTGGCCGTATTCACGCGCGAACGCCTTGGTAATGCTGATCAGGCCCGCCTTGGTCATCGAGTAGACGGCCTGTCCCGGCATCGACAGCAACGCCGCGATCGACGCGACATTGACTATCGCGCCGCCGCCCGACTCGATCATCAGCGGCACGGCGTGGCTCATGAAGTAGTAAGGGCCCTTGAGATTTACCGCCACGGTCTTGTCGAAGGCATCGGGCGGAAGATCCGACGCCGGTCCGTAATACGGATTGGCCGCCGCGTTATTGATCAGGATATCCAGGCGGCCGCACTCGTCTTTCACAATGCGCATCAGTGATTCGATCTGCTCGAGGTCACCGGCATTGCAGGTATGCGCGAGCGCTTCACCGCCCGCGGCCACGATCGCATCGGCGACCGCCTGCACGCCCTCGATCTTGCGACTGGTGCAAACGACCTTTGCGCCACAATCTGCGAGACCGTGCGCGATTGCTTCTCCGATGCCGCGTGATGCGCCGTTGACGAGCGCCACCTTTCCAGACAGGTCCGTTTTCATTCTTCTTCTCCCATGAGTTTGCGCCGGAACCGCTGCATGCCGGCAATCCAGCGATCGTAGTCTGCCGCCTTGCGCTGAAAATAGGTACGCACCTGCGGGTGCGGCAGTACGAGGAATCGTCCCGCCCGGATTCCCGCGACGATATCGTCGGCGACCCGGTCCGGCGACAGGATGCCGTCGACGTCGTTGCCGCCGAAGCCGCCGTCGAACGATTCCGCATCGTCCTCGATTCCGATCATTCGTGTCGCTACCGCCTGCGGACACACGACCGAGACCTTTATGCCCTGTTCGCCATGCGTGATCGCGAGCGACTCGGCAAACGCAACCGCCGCATGCTTGGTCGCCGAATACGCGGCATCGCCGATCTGGCTCAGGAGCCCTGCGGCGGACGCGACATTGACGAGATGTCCCCCGCCTCTTTCGATCATGCGTGGCAGCAGGACTCGCGCCGCATAGACGTGCGCCATGACGTTGACGTT
>JBFEXY010000244.1:0-4092 GCA_041562415.1 Woeseiaceae bacterium | reverse complement strand
TGCCGTCGAAAGGCATGCGGACCGCGTTATCGTTACGAATGACAATCCGCGCACAGAAAACCCTGCGCAAATCATCGGGGCGATCCTCGAAGGATTTGAAGACCCGGATGCGGCTACCGTAATCGAGGACAGGGGCGCCGCAATCGCATGGACAATCAGCAACGCAGCGGAACACGACGTCGTGCTGCTTGCGGGCAAGGGTCACGAAAACTACCAGCTTATTGATGGCGAGCGCCGCGACTTTTCCGATTACGGTGCGGCGGCCGCCAGCCTGCAGGCGCGCTCAGGTCGACGGGAGGGCGGCGAGTGATGTCAATGCTGGCCACCGCTGCCGATTCCATGCAGGGCAAACTGCATGGCGCTGATCACCCTTTCAACGGCGTGAGCACCGACACCCGAACGCTGCGGCGGGGCGAGCTTTTCATCGCGCTGCAGGGGCCGAATTTCGACGGCTGCGACTACGTTAGCCAGGCGCGTGACAAGGGAGCGGCAGGCGCCGTTGTGCCGACACTCGTCGACGAAGACATTTCACAGATAACGGTCGAAGACTCGAAGCGCGCACTTGGCGATCTCGGTGCCGCGTGGCGGCGGCAGCTGTCTCCGATCGTAGTCGGCGTGACGGGCAGCAACGGCAAGACGACGTTGAAGGAGCTTACGGCGGCGTGTCTCGCCACGACGGCACCGACATTGGCCACGCACGGCAACCTGAACAACGACATCGGCATGCCACTGATGCTGACCCGTATCGAGGAACGTCATCGCTTCGCGGTACTGGAGATGGGTGCGAATCACGCGGGGGAAATCGCCTACCTGACGGCGCTGGCGAAACCCGACATCGTTGTCATCACCAACGCGGCGGAGGCACATCTCGAAGGCTTCGGATCGCTCGACGGCGTAGCCCGCGCGAAGGGCGAGATCCTCTGCGGAGAGTCGCGGCCGAAGGTGGCAATCCTCAATGCAGATGATCACTATTTCGGGTACTGGTCGACGCTGGTTGAAGATACACAGTTGATCACGTTCGGGATCGACGCCGATGCCGACGTGCGCGCCCACAATATCGAAACCGAGGCCGGCCGATCGTCCTTCGACCTGCATCTGCCCGTCGGCGACATCGACATTAACTTGCCACTGTCGGGGCGGCACAACGTCAGGAATGCGTGCGCTGCCGCCGCGATAGCGGTCGCAGTCGGTATCGACGTTGCAGACATAAAGTCGGCGCTCGAATCCGTGCAGCCCGTCGAGGGCAGGCTCCGGCGGCTTGCGGGGACCGGCGGCGCGACGATATACGACGACAGCTACAACGCCAATCCGTTGAGTGTCGTCGCCGCGGCCGAGTTCCTCGCATCTTTACCGGGCAACAATCTTCTCGTGCTCGGCGACATGGGTGAGCTCGGAGACGATGCGGCACGGCTGCATGCCGAAACAGGGTCGCAGGTTCGCGCCGCCGGGATTTCGCGGCTGCTGGCCACCGGCGATCTGTCTCGCAATACCGTGGAGGGCTTTGGTGACGGCGCGAGCTGGCATGCTGATATCGACGAGCTGGCGGCCCGGGTGGCATCGGAACTCGATGCCGATACCAACGTTCTCGTCAAGGGTTCCCGCTTCATGCAGATGGAGCGTGTCGTGGCAGCGCTGCTCGATCCGCAGGCCGAGAGAAAGGAGGCCTGATCGTGCTGCTTTACCTCACCAATTACCTGGCGCAGTTCGAATCCGGCTTTAACGTCTTCAACTACCTGACGATGCGCGCAATCCTCGGCGCGCTGACGGCGCTCGTGCTGTCTTTCGTCATCGGCCCCCGCATGATCGCGAAACTCAGCATGAACCAGGTCGGCCAGCCAGTGCGCGAGGAAGGCCCGGTGACGCACCTGCCCAAGGCCGGTACACCGACGATGGGCGGTGCGCTGATACTTACCGCGATCGCTGTGAGCACGGTGCTCTGGGCCGATCTCGAAAACCACTTTGTCTGGGTGGTCCTGTTCGTGATGCTGTCGTTCGGCGTCATCGGCTACGTCGACGACTACAAGAAACTCGTGTTGCAGGACCCGGCCGGTATCTCGGCCAAACAAAAGCTCTTCTGGCAGTCTGCAGCGGCTATCACCGCTGCCATTGCTTTGTACGTTACGGCGACCGAAGAGGTATCCACCTCATTGCTGATCCCGTATTTCAAAGACCTCTCGATACCGCTCGGCATCTTTCAGGTCGTCGTAACGTACTTCTTTATTGTTGGCTTTTCGAATGCCGTCAACCTGACTGACGGACTCGATGGCCTCGCGATCATGCCGACCGTCCTCGTGGGCGGCGCCCTCGGCGTGTTTGCTTATGTTACCGGCAACGTGAATTTTTCCGGTTACCTCGGTATTCCATACGTTGCGGGCACCGGCGAAGTCCTCGTCTTCTGCGCTGCGCTGGCGGGGGCGGGACTGGGTTTCCTCTGGTTCAACACCTACCCGGCCCAGGTTTTCATGGGCGACATCGGCGCGCTGGCGCTCGGCGCGGCACTTGGCGTCGTTGCGGTCATCGTCCGGCAGGAGATTGTGCTTGCCATCATGGGCGGCGTGTTCGTGATGGAGACGCTGTCGGTCATTATCCAGGTCGCCTCGTTCAAGCTGACGGGGCGCCGCGTGTTCCGCATGGCGCCGATACATCATCACTTCGAACTGAAGGGATGGGCCGAGCCGAAGGTCATCGTTCGTTTCTGGATTATTACCGTCATCCTCGTGTTGATCGGCTTTGCGAGTCTGAAGATCCGATGAGCGCGGTGAAGAAAAAGAAAGCAAAAGCGAAAGCCGCGGCCAAGCCAAAGGCCGGGGAGAAGGACCTCGTGCTTGGGCTGGGCGCAACCGGGCTGTCCGTCGCACGATACCTGAAGCGAACGGGGCGGAAGGCCGTGTTCCTCGACAGCCGCGAGGAGCCACCGGGTCTCGAGGAACTCGATGAGTTTTGGCCCGACGCGGAACGCGAGCTCGGCAGCAGCGAACTCCCCGCAAACGTCGGGCGCGTGATCGCTTCGCCCGGCATTGCCGACAACGATCCGCTCGTCGAGGCGGCACGCGATGCGGGGCTCGAAGTCATTTCGGATATCGAGTTGTTCGCGCGTGAAGCGAAGGCTCCATTCGTTGGTGTGACAGGATCGAACGGCAAGAGCACCGTGACGACGCTGCTCTATCACATGTGCCGAGCGGCGGGGCACAGCACGCTTGCCGGGGGTAATCTCGGTGAACCTGCTCTCGACCTGCTTGCAGAAGAAGAACCCGATTTATATGTACTGGAGCTGTCGAGCTTCCAGTTACAGCGTACGAAGTCACTCCCGGCAAAGGTCGCCGTGTTGCTCAACGTCACGGCCGATCATCTCGACTGGCATGCGAGTGAAGAGGAATACCGTGAATCCAAGTACCGCATCTTCCGCGAGGCGGAGTCGGCGGTCATCAATCGCGAAGACGACGAGGCCGCAGTTCGGACGAAACATATCGACAGGGTGATAAGTTTCGGTCTCGACGCGCCCGATGACGGTCACTACGGAATACGGCGTGAGGACGACGAGGTGTTCCTGGCACACGGGGATCACGTGTTGCTTGCCGTCGGCGAACTGGCGCTTTTCGGGTTACACAACCAGGCAAATGCCCTCGCGGCACTCGCAGCAGGAGAACTCCTCGGGCTCGATCTGCAGTCGATGCTGCAGGTGTTGTGCGAGTTTCCCGGGCTGCCGCATCGCATGCAGTTCGTGCGCCGGGTTTCGACGGTCAACTACGTCAACGATTCGAAAGCCACCAACGTCGCTGCCGCCATCGCCTCGATACAGTCGGTCGAAGGCATGCTCGTGTTGATTGCGGGCGGCGAGGGCAAAGGTGGCGACTTCGCTGCTCTCGCGGAGCCGCTCGAGAATAAGCTGCGAGCGGCGGTCCTGATCGGCCGGGACGCCGAGGCCATCGAGTCGGCACTCGACACCATCGTGCCGACCTATTTCGCGCGCGACATGGATGATGCGGTCCAGCAGGCTGCGGCCTTTGCCGAGCCCGACGACACCGTGTTGCTTGCGCCAGCGTGTGCGAGCTTCGATCAATTCGACAATTATGCAGCACGCGGTGATGCATT
>JBFEXY010000243.1:0-4098 GCA_041562415.1 Woeseiaceae bacterium | reverse complement strand
TGGATCACGCTGGTCAGGCGCGACGAAAACCCATCGAAGACGAAGCGGCGAAACCACTGCGACTCCTCGAGCGCCAACTGGAAGCTGGAAACGGGAATCGCGAGCGCCTCGATGTCGGATTCGGCGATGGCCTCGGCCGGATAGTGTTCATTACTCAGGAGACACGACGTTGTCAGGATGCAGGAGCCACCCGGGCCGATTCGATACAGCGTTACTTCGCGGCCGCTTTCCGACGTGAGCTGCACTCGCACCCCGCCATCGAGGAGTATCAGGAATGCCTGGCAGAGATCCCCCGCGTGAAAGACGAATCGATCATTGCCTAGTTTGACGACCTGGGCGTTTTCAAGCAGCCGGTCGAGTACCGCCTCCTCGGCATCCTCAAGCTCGGGAACGACTGTCGCCAGCCGGCTCTTCAGACTAGACTTGTCATCACCGCGACCCATAACTGCGAGCAACTTTGATCATGGACCTGAAAACCCTGTTCGTTGTATTCGGAACTGTATTCCTGGCCGAACTGGGAGACAAGACGCAGCTGGCGACCGTCCTCTTCGCAAGCAAGCCGTCGGTCAGCCTCGTTACCGTGTTCGTCGGCGCTTCTCTCGCGCTGATACTTGCATCGCTAATCGCTGTTGCCGCCGGCTCCGTGATTTCGCACTACGTGGACCCCCGCTACCTGTCCTATATCGCCGGCGCAGGATTTATCATCATCGGGATCTGGACAATCCTGCAGGCGTAGCCGCTTCACTCGGCTGTATGCCACGCCACGTGATACAGCGCATATCCCGACAGGACCGGCCGAGAAAATGCCATGCCGATAATCTCGCCGTCCACGCTGGACACAACCGTACGGGACTCGTCGGTTAGCGGGTCGACGATATTGCCGAGCGCTTCTCCTTTCCTGACGATTTTTCCGAGGCTTGCATCGGGGAAGAAGAAGCCACCATTTTGCCTGGGAACCCGAACCCAGCGCGATCGTTCGTAGATTCTCGACTCCGGAATCTCCATTTCGGGCCGATCCGTCATGTCGAGATAGGCCATAACACTCTCGATGCCCGTCACTCCACGCGCGATCTCCTCTTCCTGGAACCGGTGCGGCGCGCCGGCCTCGTAGATGATGGACGGGATGCCTGCTTTCGCCGCCTCGCGACGCAGGCTGCCCTCAGGCCCCTTGCCCGCGATAATGATACCTGTGCCGAAATGGATGGCGAGCTCCCTGATTTCCGGATCGGAGATGTCGGCACGAATCTGCGGCAGGTTCGTGCGATCGTTCGACGCGGTATGCAGATCGACAAGTGCATCACAGTGAACCAGCACCTCTTTGGACACCTTGTGCGCGATCAGCCTCGCCACACTGCCGCCCGCGCTGCCCGGAAACGCCCTGTTGAGGTCGCGACGGTCCGACAGGTAGCGGTTACCGGTTCGGACGCCCTCCGCATTAATTGCGGGTAATGCGATTACGGTCCCGCGTAACGAGCCGGCATCGATCCTCGAGAATGCTCGCCTGGCTATCTCGACGCCGTTGAGTTCGTCACCGTGCACACCTGCCGTTATGCACAGCGTCTGGCCCGCTGTCGCACCCCTGGCAACGAATACCGGCATGTTCAGATAGGACGCTTCGAAGGTCCTGTCCGGAACGAACGCAAAACGCTGGCTCGTTCCCGCCGGGACGTCACGACCGAGGAGCTGCATGGCTCCCCATTCCTCGCTTACCGCTGCACTCGTGATCGTCATGAGACACAGCGCCACCCCGAGCCGCATCAACGCTCTTCCGGCCAGCGGCCGTTGACGAAGGCAGGATTGGCTCCGCGAATGCGGGGCACCTTTATCGATCGTGATCATTTCTCGCGCTCCGGTCGTCGAAATCGATTGGCAGCAGAGGATCCTGCCACGATGGCTTATTCCCACATTACCGCCACACCCTCTTTTTGCGCCGCCTCGAGCAGTTCGATAAGCGGCACCGCCCGGTTGTGCAGGCTGACACGACGCTCCTCGCCCTCTTCCTCTTCGTGCGGCGGCTGATCCTCGAGAGCTGCATCCGCTGCGGCTATGCCTTTGCGCAGCGACTCCAGTGCCTGCGGTATATCCTCCGCTCCGATGGCGCTCGGCACAGTGCCACGCCGTCCCATCATCGCGAGGAATTTCAGCGCCACCTCGCCGAACATCGTGATCTCGGGATAGGCAGCGGTAGTCTTGAATGTGATCAGCATGAGTCTCTTCCTTTTAAATTCAGAACCGCCAAACAACACCTAGTGACGGCACGAGCGGCAACCAGTTCGATTCACGACTGTTCAATGAACCATCCGGCAGCAACGAATACTCGGTGCAACACGGGTTTGCCCGATCATACAGGTTGGTAATCTCCAGGAAGGCGGTAAGGTCGCCACGCGCCACGTCGAATTTCCGGCTGACGCGTATGTCGATCCCGTGAAAAACCGAGTACCGCGAGTCGTTCCTGTCGGACACCTCGAGGAGCAGGTTGGTGCTGCCGTCCGGGTCCGTCACCGTCTCGCCGGTCATTACGGTTTTCGGCCAACCCGTGTGGACTTCGCCGGCGGCGCTGAAGTCCCATGGCCCCCATCGCCAGCTCAAGCCCGCTTTGGCGGTGTGCGTCTGGTCCCAGCTCCGTTTCACATCGCCGTCGGGCGTAGCGTCTTCGACTTCCGACCAGGCGTAGCTGAGCCACCAGAGCACGTCTTCGTCCGGCGAACCCTGGTTCAAGGTTACTTCGGCGCCGATCGCCTCCGCACCCGTTGCGACGACCCGGATGCGATCAAACTGCAGTTCCGGCAGCAAGGTCAGCGTATTGAAACTGTTTTCAAAACGGGGGCGAAGCGAGCGAAAGCTTTTTCTGTAGACCGAGATGCTGGCATTCATGCCGGAGGGGAACGCGTGCCGCATGTTGAGGACAAAGTGCTCGGCATGCTGTGCGGGAAAGAAGTCGGCGACGCCGTCGCTGGCCTGCAGTTCGTTAATCTCCTGGGCCTGGTAGTACTGCCCCCACCCGAATCGAATCTCCGTGCGATCGGCGGGCTGGTAGAGGATGCCCGCCCGCGGGCTGTATTGCTTGTCGTCCTCGGAAGTCGTGTAGTTCTGCTGGTCCCAGCGCAGTCCGAGATCGAGCGTCCACTCGTCGGAGAATCTCCATCGCAGCTCCGTGAACGCCGCATACTGGGCGCCGGCAGGGTCGAGATCGAATTCGTAGGTGGTCGATGCCTGGTTGTCGAGAATGCTGTCGAAGGGCGGCTCGACCGTCTTGTCGGAGGCAAAAACGTACTCGGCATCGAGATTCTTGAGATCGAAACCGAAGCGCAGCATCCATTTGGATGACAGTACCCAGGTCCAGTCCTGTCGAATCTCCAGTGCATTGAACCGTCGAAGTTCATCGAGGCTGCCGGAGACGATGCCGGGCAGGTTCAGGTTACCGTTGCGGGTATCCGAAATGTCGCTGGCGGCCAGGATCGTCTCGCTGCTCAATGCCTCTGTCCACTCCGCCCCCCACTTGAGCCAGAAGACCGTGTTCGAATAGTCGGCCGTCGCTCGTTCCCCGCGATCGGCGTCGGCCAGTGAGAGTTTGTCGGCGGACACCAGGAAGCTGGCGCTTAGTTCGGCACGCGGCCCGAACTCCCAACCAACGTGGCCGAGAAAGTCCCGGTAATCCGGGCTGCCGAAGTCCGGATCCAGGAAATCGACGATCAGGTCGAGGTTGCCACGCCGTGCCGACAGCAACCAGTCTCCCTGTCCCGCGGATCCGAAGGTGCCCAGCGAAACGATCGAGGCATTGAAGAAGCTTAGCGCGAGTTCTGTCTCGACAGACTTCTCCGGTTCCCGCAGTTCGATACTCAGCACACCGCTCATCCGGTCGCCGAAATGTGCGGGATAAGCGCCAGTGTAGAAGTCCATGCCGCCGACCGCACTCGAATTCACGATCGTCACGATCGCCTGGAAATCCTTGAGGTGCCAGGGCTCATAAAGCCTGAGCCCGTCGAACAGAAACAGAACCTCGTTGACCTCTCCGCCGCGAATGTGATTTCGCGAGGAGACTCCTCCATTGGCGGTCCCCGGAAGCCGGTTCGTCAGTCGAACGGCCTCATCCGCGGT
>JBFEXY010000242.1:0-4100 GCA_041562415.1 Woeseiaceae bacterium | reverse complement strand
GACAGCTGCAGCACGTTGTCGATGATATGGCTGACCCGACTCGAATGTGTCTGGATGATATCGGTCAGGCGCTTGTCGTCTGCCGTGAGACTGTCTGCTTCGCCGAGCAGCTGTGCTGCGTGGCTCATCGCACCTACGGGGTTGCGTATTTCGTGCGCGATACTGGCACTCAGGCGCCCGAGCGATGCGAGTTTCGACTGCTGCACACGTGCATTGAAGATACTGGCGTCCTCGAGGAAGACCAGCAACGGACCGCTGCGATCGCCGCCTTTGCCGAGTGGCGCAAGGTGTGCGGTGATCCGGGCGCTGTTGCCCTCGTTGACCAGCGTGAACTCGGGATGCGACGACAATGCATGGTCCACTCGCCAGCGCTGCACGTAGTCGGCCAGCGGTTCGGAGGCTTCGCGCAGTGGCCGCGACCGGAACAGCTCGGTTGTGCCGAGCAACCGGGCGGCTGACCCGTTGTTGAGCCGGATCTGGTTATCCGCGTCCACGACGATGATGCTTTCGCGCAGATGTTGCACGATGTACTCGTTGAGTTCGGACAGGTTTTGCAGGTCGACCCCACGCTGACGCGCAAGCGCCTCGCTTTCCTGTATGCGCCGGGCGAGCGGGCTTACGGCCAGGGAGATCGAGAAAACAACAGCCGACAGCACGCCAGCGGCCGGGTAATTGACGGCGCCCACCGCCCCGGAGAATTGTGCGAGCACCTGCTCCCCAAGAATCGCAAATGTCGCGATGGCGCCCATGATCGCCGGAATCTGACCCGGTAGCGCGAGGCTGCCAGCGCCCACAAATACGATGAGAAGCCCGCCCAGGCCGCTGCCGATGCCGCCGCTGGCGTGCATGAGCGCGACGACGAGGACGATGTCGACAAGCATCTGAATAGCCGCCTGCACGCTGGCCCTCGCCCAGCGCTGCCGCAGTGACGTGGCGAAGACGATAGCGAACAGCAGGTACACCGTCGCCGAGGTCGCAAACGGTATCGGGTAGCGATCGCCGAAGATGCGCGGTTCGCCGCCCATGAAGAACAGGCCCAGCAGGAGTGCAGCCACGAGCAGGCGAAACACGTTAAGCGTGATGAGGACCCGCCAGGAAAGATCCGGCTCCTCGACGGCCTTCTGCAGCAGCGCCTCGCGGCTCATGCGTATCGTGTGCTTGCCTGTCGTTGCAGTACTCGCCTCATCCATGACCGGATTATCGCGGATTTGGGCCCTGATTGCCTTGCACAGGTCACGTTGCTTTGCGTCCGTGGCCGGATTGCTACAGAATACGCCAGCCCGATAAAACAACAACACTGACAATCCAATGAATCTGCACGAATACCAATCCAAACGCTTATTTGCCGATTACGGCATCCCCGTGCCGCGTGGCATTCCCGCCGAAACCGCCGATGCTGCGGTTGCCGCAGCGGAAGAGCTCGGCGGCGATCTGTGGGTCGTCAAGGCCCAGGTGCATGCCGGCGGACGCGGCAAGGCGGGCGGTGTCAAGCTCGCTCGCAGCACCGACGAAGTGCGTCAGCACGCGGAAGCGATGCTGGGCACCCAACTGGTTACTCACCAGTCAGGCCCCGAAGGGTTGCCGGTCAATGTCGTATACGTCGAGGAAGGCTCCGGCATCGATCGTGAGCTGTACCTGTCGATGCTCGTGGATCGCGAGGTCAGCCGCATCGCATTTATTGCGTCCGCTGCCGGCGGAATGGATATCGAGCAGGTTGCCGCGGAAACCCCCGAAAAGATATTCACGGTGGCTATCGCTCCGGATGCCGGTCTGCAGGACTACCAGGCGCGCCAGCTTGCATTCGGGCTCGGGTTGGACAAGAAGCAGGTGAGGCAGTTCGGCAACCTGGTCAAGCGCCTCTACACGCTTTACCAGGAGTGCGATGCCAGCCTGGTCGAAATTAATCCCTTGATCACGACGGCTGCGGGCGACGTCATTGCGCTCGATGCCAAGATCAATATCGAGGGCAACGCGCTGTATCGTCAGCCCGAGATCGTCAAGATGCGCGATCTCTCACAGGAAGACGAGCGCGAGCGGGAAGCGGCCGAGCACGATCTTAACTACGTATCGCTGGACGGCAATATTGCCTGCATGGTGAACGGTGCCGGGCTTGCCATGGCAACGATGGATATCATCAAGCTCCATGGTGGCACGCCGGCAAATTTCCTCGATGTCGGCGGGGGCGCCACGAGCGAGCGCGTGACGGAAGCCTTCAAGCTCATCCTGTCTAACGAAAATGTTGCGGCGATACTTGTCAATATCTTCGGCGGCATCGTGCGCTGCGACCTGATCGCGCAAGGCATCGTCGCCGCGGTGAAGGAGGTTGGCGTCGAGGTGCCCGTCGTCGTCCGCCTCGAGGGCACGAATGTCGAGACGGGGAGGGCGCTGCTCAAGGATAGCGGCCTCGATATTATTGCGGCAAACGACCTGGCGGACGCGGCCAAGAAAGCCGTGGCTGCCGCAGGCTGACGGATAGAACAATGAGTATTCTCGTCAACAAAGACAGCAAGATAATCTGCCAGGGCATCACCGGTAACCAGGGACAGTTCCATACGGAGCAATGCATCGCTTACGGCACCCGGGTCGTGGGCGGCGTCACGCCCGGCCGCGGTGGCGAGGAATCCCTCGGCGTGCCCGTATTCAACACGATGCGTGAAGCAGTTGCCGAGACCGGTGCGGACGTCAGCATGATCTACGTGCCGGCGCCTTTCGCGGCCGATGCCATACTCGAGGCGGCAGACTCCGGGGTGAAGCTGGTCGTCTGCATCACCGAAGGCATTCCGGTCATGGACATGGTCAAGGTCAAGTCCGCGATGCGCGACTTCGATTGCCGCCTGATCGGCCCGAACTGTCCGGGCATCATCACGCCGGAAGAATGCAAGATCGGCATCATGCCGGGCTTCATTCACAAGAAGGGGCGCATCGGCATTGTCTCGCGTTCGGGCACGCTCACGTACGAGGCCGTGTACCAGACCACTCAAAACGGACTGGGACAGAGCACCTGCATCGGGATCGGTGGCGACCCGGTTCGCGGCATGAATTTCATCGACTGCCTGGAGCTGTTCGAGGCGGACCCGGAAACGGATGGCGTGTTGATGGTAGGCGAGATCGGCGGCTCCGACGAAGAGGCCGCAGCAGAGTACATCAAGGCAAACGTTTCGAAGCCCGTCGTGGCGTACATCGCGGGCGTCACCGCGCCGCCCGGCAAGCGCATGGGACATGCCGGCGCAATTATCGCGGGCGGCAAGGGTACAGCAGATGCCAAGTTCGAGGCACTCGATGCGGCTGGCGTGGCAACGGTTCGTTCACCCGCAGACCTCGGCAGCAGAATGCAGGAGATGCTGGGCTCCTAGTACTGCTTGAGGGCAGGGATGAACAACACGGTCACCGTCGCGCTTGCGCAGCTCGATCTCGTCGTTGGCGACGTGAAGGGCAACACGGCGCGCATACTGGAGTCGGCCAAAAAAGCCCGCGACGAACTGCACGCTGACCTGGTTGTTTTCCCCGAGCTCAGCATCTGCGGCTATCCACCCGAGGATCTGCTGTTCCATGCCGGTCTGCGGCACGCTGTCGAACGGTCCCTCGAGGAAATCCGAGCCAGCGTAAAGGGTATCGCCGTGCTCGTCGGTTTCCCGGAGTACCAGGGCGAGGACATCTTCAACAGCTGCGCCGTGATCGCCGACGGCAAGTATCTCTGCCATTACCGCAAGCGCTGCCTTCCGAACTATGCGGTGTTCGACGAAGAGCGTTATTTCACGGCGGGTAAATCGGCCGCCGTCTTCAAGCTGAACGGCGTCCGCATCGGCCTGAATATCTGCGAGGACATCTGGCGCCAGGCCCCGATCTCGGCGAGCCGGGCGGCCGGGGCCGAGATTATCATTGCGATCAACGGCTCGCCTTACCAGGCGCGCAGCCAGGAGAATCGAGAGAGTGCTGCCGCCGCACGCGCAGATGAAAGTGGCATTCCGATCGTCTACCTCAACATGGTCGGAGGCCAGGACGAACTCGTGTTCGATGGCGGGTCTTTCGCATTGTCGGCCGAAGGCGATATCCGCTTTCGCGCGCCGCCTTTCGAAGAGGGCCTCTACCGCCTGGTCTTG
>JBFEXY010000241.1:0-4101 GCA_041562415.1 Woeseiaceae bacterium | reverse complement strand
GCAGTGCGACCGCTGGTTGGCACCGCGATGTTCCCGCTGTCGATCGGTATTGGCTTCCTGCTGATGCACCGCTTCGGACGGTCTACCTGATCCGCGGCAAGCCATCGGAGAGGTAAACGGGAGACGAACGATTGACGATCAGCTTCTCGTCGCGCGCGTGGTGGCCAGCCAGGATGCTGCTGCATTCGGCGAACTCATCTGGCGTCACCAGTCGCAGGTGCGGAACTTTCTCCGCAAGCTGGCACGGGACGAGGCGCTCGCGGACGACCTGGCGCAGGATTGTTTCCTGCACGCATGGGACAAGATCCACACCTACTCGGGAACGGGAAGCTTTATCGGCTGGGTATTGAAGATCGCGTACACGACCTTCCTGCAGTCGAAGCGGAAGTCGAAGCGATATGACGAGATCCTGGAGCAAGCCGGACACGAGATGGACCGAGCCGCGGTGACGCAACAGAACGCGCCCGAGGTAGAGATGGACCTCGATACCTTGCTGGCGGCATTGAATGAACAGGAGCGGGTAATTATGATCTTTTCGTATGCGTGCGGTCTTTCGCATCGGGAGATTTCGGAAGCGACCGAGTTACCCGCCGGCACGGTGAAGTCGATTATTCACCGCGCCAAGGAAAAGATCAGGACGCAGTTTGAAATCGAAAATCATCAATATGGCTGACAAGACATCAGATGCAATGGATCGCCTGCTGGCATCGGCCTTCAAATCCGAGCCAATAGCGGACGACGGCTTCAGCAAGAGGATCGTATCGAGGATCCGCCGCCGGATTTGGATCAATCGCCTGGCGCTGCCGGTCGCCGTTCTTGTCGGGGCGGCGTTTGCGTTGAAGCCGGCCGTGCAGCTCGTCAGTGCGTTGTTGCCGCTGCTGAATGTCGTGCCCGTTGAAATCGCCAGCGCGCCAATGGAATTCCTTCCCCAGATGCAGCTGATTGTTCTGGGCGGTATGGCGTTTGCGGCGGGCATAACGCTGCTCAAGGTACTGGAAGAAACCTGAGCAGTTGGTAGCGCTCAAATTCAGATCCACGTCATTGTCACGCGGAGCGGGCTCGGCTACAGTCGGTGCATGAGTCTTCGTGATCAGGTCGAGAAACTGTTGCCTAACTGGGAGCGCTGGTATCCCAGCCTCTTCGATGCAGCCAGCGATCTCGGACTGATAAGAGCGCAGGTCTGCGACCCCGGGTCGTTGTTGCTCACGCGACGGCACCAGAAGATTCGTCAGCGAGCGGAGGATGCGCATCGCGAGAAATGGGGCGGCAAGGCCGAAGAGTAGCAGCCCCCGCCGTCATGACTCTCGATCTCGAAGCGATTCGCTCGCAATTTCCCGCACTCAGCGAAACCGACGACGGAGTAGCGAGACTCTATTTCGATAATCCCGCCGGCACCCAGGTGCCGAAACGCGTGGCAGATGCCATGTCGCAGTGCCTGTTGCGGGCGAACGCCAACCTCGGCGGCCATTTCCGGACCTCGGATCTTGCCGGGGCTATCGTCGCGGATGCCCAGGAGGCGATGGCGGACTTCCTCAACGCGCCGTCGCCAGACGAGATCATATTCGGGCAGAACATGACGTCGCTCACGTTCCACGTGTCGCGCTCGATCGGGCGCCATCTCGATACCGGCGATGAAATCATTCTTTCACGCATGGATCACGACGCCAACGTCGAGCCGTGGGTGCTCCTGGCCCGTGACCATGGCCTGACAGTCCGATGGCTGTCATTCGATACGGCGACCTTCGAGTTCGATCTGCGGCAGCTCGAAGACCTGGTTAATGAACGGACGCGGCTGATCTGTGTGTGTGCGGCCAGTAACCTGACCGGGACCGTCAACGACGTAAAGTCGATCTGCCGAATGGCGCGGGAGGCCGGCGTGTGGACCTATATCGACGCGGTGCAAAGCGCACCTCACATGGTCAACGACGTGCAGGACTTCGGCTGCGATTTCCTGGTTTGCTCACCTTACAAGTTCTTCGGTCCCCATCAGGGCACCCTCTGGGGAAGGCGTGAGGTTCTCGAGACTCTGGAACCCTACAAGGTGCGGCCGGCTCCGGAGGCCATTCCCTGGTGTTTCGCGCCGGGCACCGCTTCGCACGAAGGCATGGCGGGTACCGCCGCGGCGGTCGACTACTTTGCCTGGGTCGGCGAGACGATGGCCGGCGGCGAAGGTGATCGCAGGCAGAAAGTGCGCGCGGGCATGGGGGCTATCGCCGAATACGAGCAGGAGCTGGCGCGGCATCTGGTGCAGGGATTGCGGGCGTTGCCCGGCATCACGGTACAGGGCATTACGGCCGCCGAGGCGATGTCGAGACGCGGACCGACGGTCGCGTTTACCCATGAGCAGCATGCGCCCGACGACATCGCCCGGGCGCTTGCGGAGAAAAACATCTTTGCCTGGAGCGGCCACAACTACGCTGTCGAAGTGGCGAAGTCCCTGGGCATCCTGGAGTCAGGTGGTGCCGTGCGAGTAGGGCCCGTGCACTACAACACCCTTGCAGAGATCGATCGCCTGCTCGAGGTACTGGATCCCGTCCTGCGTTGATTCCTCGACTATACGGTCCGCATGGCGGGATAATCACACCCGGAACGGACAGGACTGCCAGCGTTACGCCGACCCCGAAGATTGAAAGAAACAGGGTGAACTCGTCGGTGGACTCACGGATTGCGACATACCCCGCATTTACGACGCCAGGGTCCGGCGCCACCCTGTACAGGAGGACTGAGCGCAGTCGGCGGCGGTCCTCCTTCCGTCACCGCGCGCTTTCACTCAAACAAGAAAGGCCGCCCGGTGGGCGGCCTTCCGTGAGTGCAGTATCGGAAGAACGAGGGATCAGAGGATTGCGGAAGGCTGCTCCATAATCCGGACAAGACCCAACGTTTCTATCGATAACCTTGCAATCTCACTAGACATGGATCACCTCCTTTAAGTAGTTTGCCCAGCGAAAGTATGTCTCGGATCATCGAGAAATCCAAGGAAAAATTCGCAGAAAAACAAAGGTATAAAAGTAACACTTGATGAGTTATTCTAAAGCGCTCGCCGGGCCAAACAGTGGTCCCGTCCCGGCGCTCGAGCGACTCGTCGTGGTCGACACCCTGGCGTCGCCGTCATGGGCATCCTGGTTATGAACGTCTACGCGTTCGCGTATCTGCTCGCTGCCTATTACAACCCGATGGTCATGGGTGGCACCGATGCCCTGAACGCGGGCACCTGGTTCTTCACACACCAGCTCTTCGATCAGAAATTCTTGAGCATCTTCGCGATGCTTTACGGTGCCGGCATCGTCATGATGATGAATCGTGCCGATGAGCGCGGCATGGAGTTCGCCCCGATCTTCTACCGCCGCAGTGCATAGCTGATCGTGCTGGGGCTGCTGCACGGCTGTTTCATCTGGTTCGGTGACATCCTGCGCCACTATGCGTTGATGGGCATGCTCGTGTTTCTGTTACGGAAGGCGGTCCTTCGTACGCTCATAGCGATCGCCTGTGTCATGCTACCGGTGACACGACTGATCAACTATGGCAGCTCCTTTTCGGTCTGCCTCTCGTGATCGTCAGCGCGCCGAGTCTCGAGGCTCACGAGTTCGATCCGTTGTACACCGCCCGTTACGGCGGTATCTATAACTACTTCGGCAGCATCCTTGTCGCATTCGGCCACATCGGCGTCGTCATGCTGGTCGCAAAATCCGGCACATGGGAGGTTTTCGTTGACCGGGTTGCCGCCGTCGGTCGGATGGCGCTGTCGAATTACCTGACCCACTCGCTGCTTTATGACGGGTCTGTTTTTCGGTTACGGGCCGGGCCTGTACGCGGAGGTGCCACGCTTCATGCAGCAAGGCTTCGCCGCCGTCCTGATAGGCCTGCAATTGCTCGTAAGTCCCTGGTGGCTGTAGCGTTTTCGCTTCGGCCCGGTTGAGTGGTTGTGGCGCTCGCTGACCTACGGTCAAAGGCAGCCGATGCGCCGTTAGAAGTGTATACTCTGGCCCTTGCCAGCCGTGCGGCAACCGTATTCGAACAATCAAGAACCCGGGAGAGAGGACGTAATGGCACTCGCAGATCTCAAGAACGTACTGAATATCTTCGGCGGCTCCGACATCGCCG
>JBFEXY010000240.1:0-4108 GCA_041562415.1 Woeseiaceae bacterium | reverse complement strand
CTCATCGAGAAGGCGCTGGCCGAACTGCCGATCCCGCGGCGCATGCGCTGGGGCGATGGTGACGCGGAGTTCGTACGCCCGGTGCACTGGGTCGTTGTGCTGCACGGCACCGAGGTCGTCGACGGCACCGTCATGGGCATCGCTTGCGGCAATACGACCATGGGTCACCGTTTCCATTCGACGGGCCCGATTACTATTTCTGCGCCATCGGCCTACCTGGAAACGCTTGAGCAGGAAGGTCGCGTTATCGCGGACTTCAGCACCCGCCGGGAGCTGGTGCGCAAGGGCGCCGAGGCCTGTGCAAAAGAGGCGAACGGCCACGTCGTGGACGGCGAAGCGCTTTACGACGAGGTCGCCGCGCTCGTGGAGTGGCCGGTTCCTGTGCTCGGTAGCTTCGACGAGGCGTTTCTCGACCTGCCCCGCGAAGTGGTGGTTTCAACCCTGACCGGTCACCAGCGTTACTTCCCGATCGCCGACGACTCCGGTGCGCTACTGCCCAGCTTCGTAACCCTGGCCAACCTCGAGAGCAAAGCCCCGGACACGGTTCGTGATGGCAACGAGCGCGTGATTCGCCCGCGGCTCGCGGACGCGGCGTTTTTCTGGGACAACGACCGGCGCAAGGCGCTCTCAACGCGCCGCGAAGCGCTGCGTGACGTGGTTTACCAGCGCGGCCTCGGCAGCCTTTACGACAAGAGCACCCGTACCGCCGAGATCGCGGGCTGGGTCGCTGAGCGACTCGGTATGGATAGTGCGCAGGTCGAGCGTGCGGCGGCTCTCTGCAAATGCGATTTACTAACGGGCATGGTTGGGGAGTTTCCCGACCTGCAGGGTACGATGGGCCGTTACTACGCGATCTCCGATGGTGAATCGGATGTCGTCGCTACGGCGATCGGCGAACACTACCAGCCGCGATTCGCCGGCGATGCGCTGCCGGAAACGGACGAGGGTCGTGTGCTGGCGATTGCCGACAAGCTCGACACCCTCGCCGGAATCTTCACCATCGGCAAGAAGCCGTCCGGCAACCGGGATCCGTTCGGCCTGCGCCGTGCGGCGCTGGGCGTCATTCGTATTGCTATCGAGTGTCGGCTGGACCTGGATCTGAAAGCACTGATTGCCCGGTCGCTCGAGCTGCAGCCGGCCGGCAAGGAAGATCCACAGGCTCTCGCCGATTCCTTGTACACGTTTATAACGGACCGGCTGCGGCGTTACTTCCTCGACCGTGATCCGGGCCTCGATGTGGAGACCTTCGATGCCGTCATGGCTCGTCAGCCATTATCGCTGGTGGATTTCGAGCTACGGCTACAGGCCGTGCAGGCGTTCCTGCAGCTCGAAGAGGCACAAAGCCTCGCCTCCGCAAACAAGCGAATCGCCAACATCCTGCGGCAGGCCGAGGTCACGGAGACGAGCGACATCGACGAAAGCCTGCTCGAGGAAGGGGCCGAACGCGCGCTTTATGATGGTCTGGTTTCTGCCGAGGTAACCGTTCGCCCGCTGCTCGATCAGCGCGATTACACCCGCGCGTTGCGGGCTCTTGCCGCACTTCGCGAGCCGGTCGACCGGTTCTTTGACGACGTGATGGTGATGGCCGACGATGCTTCGGTCAGATCCAACCGCCTCGCATTGCTCGCCGGGCTGAGAGCGCTGTTTCTCGACGTTGCCGATATCTCCCGGTTGTCCATCGCCTGACGATGAGCAACACGAACCTCGGGAAAGGGCTGATCATTCTCGATCGCGACGGCGTGATCAATCACGACTCCGCGGCGTTCATCAAGAGCGAAGACGAGTGGCGGCCCATCACCGGCAGCCTCGAAGCAATCGCGGCGCTGACGAAAGCAGGATTCACCCTGGCGATCGCCAGTAACCAGTCCGGTATTGCCCGCGGGCTCTTCGACCAGCGTGCGCTCGATGCGATGCATGCCAAGATGCTGGGCCTTATTCACGGTGCCGGAGGACACATCAGCCGCATCGTTATCTGTCCTCACGGGCCGGACGACGGTTGCGATTGCCGCAAGCCCAGGCCGGGGATGCTCGAGCAGCTGGCGCAGCACTTCGACACCTCGCTGGCCGGCGTGCCGGTCATCGGTGACGCCTTGCGCGACCTGGAGGCTGCCGCGGCGGTCGGTGCTCGTCCCATACTCGTCCGCAGCGGCAAGGGCCTCGGCACGGAAGCCGCTTTGCCGGAGCGTTTTGCCGGCGTCGCCGTTTACGACGACCTCGCCGCCGCAGCGCGCGCGTTGATCGACGAGGCCGCATGACATGCAGTTGATCCGCTCGCTGTTGTTCATTGCTTTCGGCGGCATTTCGGCCGCTATTGCGGCCTCGCTCGTGCTACTCACTTTCTGGGCACCGTCGCGCGTGCAATGGGCGATCACGGTCGGCTATTGCCGCCTCGCCGTCCGGGCGGGGAATTTCTTCTGCGGTATGGAGCCGGTGATCGAAGGCCTGGAAAACCTTCCGGACGAACCAAGCGTGATCATGATCAAGCACACGTCGACGCTGGAAACGTACTGGCACGTCACAGTGTTTCCGAAGACGGCATGGGTCGTCAAGCGCGAGGTGATGTACGTTCCGGTGCTGGGCTGGGCGATGAAGCTGATGCTCGATCCGATATTCATCAACCGCAGTGCGGGCCGGTCCGCGGTCAAGCAGGTGATCGAGCAAGGCAAGGAGAAGCTGGACCAGGGCATCTGGGTAACGATCTTCCCCGAAGGCACGCGCGTGCCGCCGGGCGAGACGCGGCGCTACGGCGTCAGCGGTGCGGCGCTCGCTCGCGATGCCGGCTGCAAGATCGTACCGGTCGCCCATAACGCCGGTGATTTCTGGGGGCGGCGCAGCCTTATCAAGCGACCCGGCAAGGTGCGCTTTTGCATCGGGCCGCCCATCGATGCGGCGGGCCGCGACCCCAAGGAGACCAACCTGATCGTGCAGGAGTGGGTCGAGACCAAGATGCACGAAATCAGCGCGGTCTACAAAAAGAAAGTTGCGGAGCGCGGCGCGTAGGAGCGGCTCTCGAACCGCGATCACGCGGTCGCGCCAGGGCGCGCTCCTGCGGTCCGGATCGGGTGCCTACCAGATCTTTACGCGTTCCTCGGGCGGCAGGTACATGGCGTCACCCTCCGCGACATTGAAGGCCTCGTAGAACTCCGGCACGTTCCTGACGGCACCGTTGGCACGATATTTCGCCGGCGAATGCGGGTCGGTCATGATCTGCTGGCGGAGCGCTTCGTCCCTCGACTTGCTGCGCCACACCTGACCGTAGCCGAGGAAAACCCGCTGCACTCCGGTAAACCCGTCGATGACCGGCGGCTCTTCACCATCCAGCGACATCGTGTACGCAAGCAGCCCGATGCTGATGCCACCGAGGTCGCCGATATTTTCGCCGAGCGTAAACTCGCCGTTTACGCTCAGGTCCTCGAACGGAGCGTACTCGTCGTATTGGCCGACCAACCTTGCCGTGCGCGCCTCGAACTCGGTGCGATCGACATCCGTCCACCAGTTACGCATCACGCCGTCACCGTCGAACGTGCTGCCCTTGTCGTCAAAGCCATGACCGATTTCGTGGCCGATGACGGCGCCGATAGCGCCATAGTTGACGGCGTCATCCGCCTCCAGGTTGAAGAACGGCGGCTGCAATATCGCCGCCGGGAAAACGATCTCGTTCAGAGGCGGCATGTAATACGCGTTGACGGTCTGCGGCGTCATCGCCCACTCCTCGCGATCTACCGGGCCACCCTGGCGTGCCAGCTCGCGATCGTACTCTGCGACCCTGGCTCGCTCGATGTTCCCGAAAAGATCGTCCACTTCAATGTCGACGGCTGAGTAGTCACGCCAGACATCCGGATAGCCGATCTTGGGCCGGAACTTGGAGAGCTTGTCGAGCGCCTGGGCCCTGGTCTCGTCGGACATCCAGTCGAGTTCGTTAATGCTCTTCTCGTAGGCCCTGATCAGGTTGCCGACGAGTTCGACCATGCGCTCCTTGGCTTCCGGCGGAAAGTGTTCCTTGACATAGACCTTGCCGACAACTTCGCCCAGCAGCCCGTTCACCGTCGTAACGGCGCGCCGCCAGGCTTCGCGCTGCTCCTCGCGGCCCTGCAGGACCCGGCCGTAG
>JBFEXY010000239.1:0-4118 GCA_041562415.1 Woeseiaceae bacterium | reverse complement strand
GGTTAGTACGGCTAATGTGTTTCGCATGACGGTACCTGCTGTTGATTGCACGCGTCGGACCGGTGATTGATTGCCCAAGCCGAACGGCAGGCGATCCTCCCGGTGCCGAACCGGGTCGCGTGCTCTTGCCGTACGCCTGTACAGGATAAGGCACTGAAGGGAACATAATCTGGGACCTGTGACACACTTTGGGTATAGCATTCAGGAAGTTATGAGCAGCTCCAGCATTCGTACAACCGGCGGCCCGGCGAACTGGCAAACACCGCTGATCGTGATCGCGGCCGGCTGCCTGATCGCCCTGCTCGGCTTCGGGGCGCGCTCCGCCTACGGATTGCTGCTCGATCCGATGACCAGCGCGCGCGGCTGGGGGCGGGAAACCTTTGCGCTCGCGCTCGCGATACAGAATCTTGTTTGGGGCTTCGGCGTGCCGTTCGCGAGCATGCTGGCAGACCGCTACGGTCCATCCAGGGTGCTCGCCGCCGGCGCGGTGGTCTACGGCATCGGTACCGCGGGGATGGCGACCACGACGACCGGCGTGGGCCTGACACTGTTCGGTGGAGTCCTGACCGGCCTGGGTATAGCCCTGACCTCGTTCTCGATCGCATTGGCGGCGATGGCGAAAGTGGTCGAACCCGGGCGCCAGTCCCTGGTGCTCGGCATCGGCACGTCGGCAGGATCACTCGGTCAGGTGATCTTCTCGCCACTCAGTCAACTGGTTATCGCCGAGTACGGGTGGGACTCTGCACTGCTTTTCCTGGCCGCCTCGGTGCTCCTGATCGTACCGCTTGCGTTCGTATTGCCGGGAAATACGGATACGCACGGGTATGCGACGATTGAACAAGGTCTCGGTGACGCAATTTTCGAAGCTGTCCGGCATCGCGGCTATGTGCTCCTTACGCTGGGCTTCTTTGTCTGTGGGTTCCATGTCGCATTCATCAGCGTGCATTTCCCCGCGTATGTCGGAGACCTCGGGCTTGCGCCTGAAGTCGGCGCGTACGCGATCGCGATCATCGGCCTCTGCAACATCGTCGGTTCGTTCCTCTCGGGCCTTGCCGGCCAGCGCTGGCCCAAAAAGAACGGCCTGGTCGTTATCTATTCGCTACGCGCGCTCGCGATTGCCGGTTTGTTACTCGCAGACAAGACGGCGTCGACGATCTACCTGTTCTCAGCCGTCATGGGCATCCTCTGGCTGTCGACCGTGCCCCTGACGTCGGGCATCGTCGCGCAGGTCTTCGGGCTGCGGTTCATGGCGACGTTGTTCGGCATCGTTTTCCTCAGTCACCAACTCGGCAGCTTCCTCGGTGTATGGCTCGGCGGCTATCTGCACGACCGGACGGGCACTTACGACGTCGTCTGGTGGGCCGGCGTGGCGCTCTCCGTTGCCGCCGCCCTGATCCACGTGCCGATCAATGAACGGCCGTTACAGCGTGTCTTCTCTACCGGGTAGGGATGCTGCACGCCCGCTGACGACGCGATGGGCGCCCTCCTTCGACCATAGTCTAAAAACGCCTGTCGCAGGCTCGCGGATACCTTTCCCTCTGCTAGTCTTTATTAATAGCGTCCTGCCGGCGACGCACGGGCAGGCGGAGCCAAAAACATGACAGGAATCAGAGCGATGCGAACCTCGATCCGGCTTATGAGCCCAATAATTTTGCTTTCGGCAAGCTTGCTTCTTGTTCCGGTCCAGGCTGAAGAACTCAGCCGGGCGGCAATCCTGAGCGCCTCCTGCGAAGGCTGCCACGGCACCGGCGGTCGCAGCCCGGGAGCGATCCCGGCCATTGCCGGCAAGTCTGCCGAATACCTTCGCGAGGCATTGGAGAGTTTTCGTTCGGGCGAAAAAAACGCGACGGTCATGGGCCGGCACGCAACGGGATACACCGACGAGGAAATTCGGCAGGTCGCCGAGTATTTTTCCAGACAATAGTGAACGACGGGAAGCAGCGGCATGGGTAATACTACGCGCAGAAATTTCGTACTCTCAGTCGGTGCGCTGGGCGCAGCGACTTCGGTATTGGGCTGGCCGGTAATCGGCCGGGCGAAAACCGCTGGTGGGCGGGTCGTCGTGATCGGCGGCGGATTCGGCGGTGCATCCTGCGCGAAATATCTCCGCAGGTTATCGACTGATATCGACGTAACGCTGGTCGAACGGGATTCCAGATTCATGACCTGCCCGTTCAGCAATGCCGTCCTGGGCGGGCTGTACGACATGGACTTCATCACGCATGGCTATGATGCCCTGCGTGATAAATATGGCGTAAAGGTCGTTCACGACAGTGCAGTCGACATCGATGCCGATGCGAAGAAGGTCCGACTTGCCGGTGGGTCGTCACTGCAGTACGACCGCCTCGTAGTGTCGCCGGGCATCGACCTGCGGTGGAACGCGATCGAGGGCTACGACGAAGCCGCGAGCACTACGATGCCGCACGCGTGGAAAGCAGGTGAACAGACGACGATTCTGCGCCGGCAACTGGAAGCGATGCCTGATGGTGGTGTCGTGATTATCGCCCCGCCTGCCAATCCGTTCCGCTGTCCGCCGGGACCTTACGAGCGTGCGAGTCTCATCGCGCACTACCTGAAGAAAAACAAACCGCGCTCGAAGATCCTGATTTACGACGCCAAACCGAAGTTCTCGAAGCAGCCGCTGTTCGAGCAGGGCTGGCAGGCACTGTACCCCGGCATGATCGAGTGGATCAGCGAGTCCGAAGGCGGCGCGATCGATGCCGTGGACGTTAAGGCAATGACCGTAAACCCGACCTTCGGTGATCCGCAGAAGGGCGACGTCATCAACGTGATACCACCGCAAAAAGCAGGAATGATCGCGGAAATTGCGGGGCTCGCCGACGAAAGCGGCTGGTGCTCTGTCGACCAGCGTACGTTCGAATCGAAGGCGCACAAGGACATCCACGTGATCGGCGATGCTTCGATTGCAACCCCGATGCCGAAATCCGGCTTCGCCGCCAGCAGCCAGGGCAAGGTCTGTGCGACCGCGATCGTGGCCAGTCTCAGCGGCCAGGAGATGCCCGACCCCTCCTATGTGAATACCTGTTACAGCCTCGTTGGACCGGATTACGGCATTTCCGTCGCTGCCGTATACCGACTGGGAGAAGACGGAATTGCAGCCGTCGCCGGCGCCGGAGGCGTGAGCCCGAAAGATGCCGATGCCGAGTTCCGTGTCGCCGAATCACGCTACGCGCTTGGCTGGTATCAAAGCATCACGTCAGACACCTGGGGATAGGTGCCAAACTCTCGCACAGCGTCATTTGAATAACTCCGGCAGCAGATCTCGTTGCGTAACCGTTATTGCCGGACGTGTTTTGGTCCTGACTGAAGTTCGTCCGGGCTGATTATTCGCTTTGGTCCTGGCACCGGTCAATCGGCGTGGATTACGCCGAACGATCCGAACTGACCCCAAGCAGCTGCTTGTAAATCTCGTTTTTGTTTAAGAGGATTCTTGAGGGGACTTCTACGATTACGCACGCAAGACTCGAGTGTTTTGTGCTGATGAGTTCGTCTGGATGGTCTAAACTGCCGAGGCCCGCTGAGTCCTGTACATCGGCGACGGCGCACCGATAATTAGAACAACCATGGAGATAACACATGTACCTGAAAAAAATCGTCTGTGCATTACCGTTCTTTTTCTTTGCCGCGTCCGCTAATGCGGATCTAGAGCCTTGGACTGACTACGAAGCAAGCGACGAGGTCTATCTTGTTACGACTATCAAAGTCGACTCTAATATGGAGGACGCATATCTTGAGGGCCTGCGTGAAACCTGGATTCCGGGTAACAAGGCCGCCATGGAGCTTGGCCAAATCAAAGACTGGGCCATCTATAGGAGCCAGTTCTCCGAAGCCGGCGATTTCAACTTGATCCTCGTGGTAACTCTCAGTAGTGCAGCCGATTTGCAGCCTAGCAAGGAACGTTATGACGCGTTGATTGAGAAGATAGGTAAAGAAGCTTCCGACGAATCGACCGAGTACGCGCAGAAGAATTACCCTGCAATGCGCGAAATCACTGGCAACTACATGATGCGAAAAATCACTATCAAATAGTCGGACGGCTGTTTCGTCACGGTGGGCGCCGTTCGCGCGGCGCCTACCGAACTCGTCCGGTATCAGCT
>JBFEXY010000238.1:0-4119 GCA_041562415.1 Woeseiaceae bacterium | reverse complement strand
CTTCGATGCCTATCGATTCGAGCTGGCGAACTTCGGCATCGGTCATCGCCAGGCCGTCGTCGCACAGACTTCGGCGGCGCGCCACGAGGATCTGCTGGCCGGATTCCTGTGTGCAATCGGCAGCAACCGCACCAGCCTGCACCTGGTCAACCGGGGCACACAGACGAAAACGGCAAAGCCGATCCTCGAGCCCTGGTTCGTTGCCAGCGCCGCGCTCGAGAGTCGCGCGCACCCGTTCCTGCTCATCAATCCGGATGCCGGAGACCATGCGGCCAAGCGTGTCAGCTTCGACGGCAATCCGCAGCCGGAAGCCGACTGGCCCGTGGAAACGCTCGAATACCGTGGTGCCGACGGTGAAGAGACGACGATGGAACTGGCGTTTACGTTTGCCGACTATGCATTGCTGATGCCGGCACTTCACGAACACTTCCGGATGGTGCCGACGGGCTTCGAGTCGGATGAACTCGTGACGGTGGCTGACTATCTGGAAGCAGACGACGAGCGCCTCAATCGCCTCGTCCCGTTCGTCTGGGGCATTGACGAAGATGGCGTGATCGTGAGGCTCGTGGTGTCGCGTGCGCTCGTGTTCGCGTGCAGGGATCGACTCAATTACTGGCACAGCCTTCAGGAGCTCGCCGGCATACAGAACTACTACGTCGAAGAAGCGATCGAACGGATTATCGAAGAGCAGCGCGCCGCCCTCGAGGCCGAGCGTGAGCAGCTCATCAAGGAGCACGCCGAAGAGCTGGAAGCGGTCCGCTCCGAGGCGGCCGGCGAAGCAATGGGGCAGCTCGTGGACGTTCTGATGGGCGCCGATCTTTCCGGAATGGTCGCCGGAGGCGGCCAGCTCGCTACGATGCCTGCGGCTCGTCCGGCAGAGGTAGAGGCACCCGCAGAAACCGCGGAAGCAGAAGCGGAACCCGAGGAGGTTGAAGAGCCCGAGGAAGAACTCAGCTTCGACGAACCCTGGCTCGACACGCCGGCATGCACGACCTGCGACGACTGCATGGGCATCAACAAGATGATGTTCGCCTACAACGACGACAAGCAGGCGTATCTGGTCGACCCGAAGGCCGGCACCTACGAGGACCTCGTCAGGGCAGCCGAGATCTGCCCGGCCAAGTGCATCCACCCGGGCAAACCGTTGAACCCCAATGAGCCCGGCCTCGAAGAACTCATGGCACGTGCGGCGCCGTTTAACTGATGAACAGCATCCTCGTAGCGCCGTCAATCATGGTAGGCATCGGCCTGTTTTTCGGCACGATCCTCGCCATCGCGCAGCGCTTCCTCAAGGTGGACGAGGACCCTCGGATCGAGGCCACCAACGAACTCCTGCCGGGCACCAACTGCGGCGCCTGCGGGCAGCCGGGCTGCCTGCCGTTCGCGGAGAAACTGGTGGCAGGCGAAGTCACGCCGAGCCAGTGCACGGTGAGTTCGGCGGAAGCCATCGAGGAGATCGCCGACTTCCTGCAGGTCGACGCGGGCAGCCAGGAGAAACTGGTCGCGAGGCTGCGCTGCGCCGGCGGCCGCTCGCAGGCCAACCAGATTGCCGAATACCAGGGGTTCGAGGGCTGCCGCGCCGCGGCACTGGTGTCAGGCGGCGGCAAGGGCTGCGCCTGGGGCTGCCTGGGGCTGGCCGACTGCGAGCGCGCGTGCACGTTCGACGCCATCCACATGAACGCCAACGGACTGCCGCAGGTAAACACCGAAAAATGTACCGCCTGCCCGGACTGCCAGGCGGCATGTCCCCGTGACCTGTTCGAGCTCGTGCCACTGAGCCAGAACCTCTACGTCCAATGCAACATACCGCTCGCGGGCGAGGCCGCGACGCAACTTTGCGCCGTGGCCTGCGACGCGTGCGGTCGATGCGCCGCCGATGCGGCCCCTGGGTTGATCACGATGAAAGGTAACCTCCCCGTCATCGACTATTCGTCCGGCGGCGAGCCAAGACCGGATGCCGTGTTCCGTTGTCCGACCCGTTCGATCGTCTGGCTCGAACGCGAACAATTCCAGGACCAGGAGTCCCGGAAAGCGAGGTCCGGCTGATGGCCACGATGCGTAACACCGCGATCCGCTGGTACCGGAAAGTATTCGGCGCACCGGCCGGCTCAGACATTCGCGATGAAGGCCTCGCCACCGTACTCGACGGCAATACCGCAGTCGCGTTATCGGAGGCGGGAATTGCCACGCATGCCGTTCTCGGTGGCGGCGCACCGGTGGCCCCTGCCGACGGTGTGTGGCTCGGGGAAGTCGCTCACGGCACCAACCTGTTCGGTCAGGCACTCGCCGCACAGTCGGCGGACGGCCCCCGCGGCATCGTCGCTGCGGCGACGGGTCTATCGCTTGCCGGACGCCGCGCAACGGCATTTCTTTCCGGTACCGATATTGCTGCTTCCCAGGATTTGCTGATTTCGGCAGCCGGCAAACACGTGCCTCTCGTCCTGCACGTAGGGGCGCGCGCTGCGACCGGGCACGGTTCCGCTCCGGGTACCGGGCACGAGACCGTGCACCTTGCTGCCGACGCAGGGTTCTCTGTACTGTTCGCCGCCAACGTCCAGGAAGCCGTCGATTTCACGTACATAGGGCGACGCGTCGCGGAGGAAACGCTGGTCCCCGTCATGGTTGTCATGGACGGCGAGCAGACCGCTCTGGCAGCCCAGGACGTCCGCCTGCTGTCGCCGGCACAGGTGAACGCCCTGCTGGGTGCACCCGGTGATCCGATCGAATCGCCGACCGAGGCGCAACGACTGCTATTCGGCGAGACGCGGCGCCGCGTAACGGCCTGGCACGATCTCGACGAACCCGTGCTGACCGGCGCCCTGTTCGACGCCCAAAGCTTCGCGCTCGGGGCGATTGCCCGCGGCCCGTTTTTCGACAGCTTCGTTGACGAATCCCTGGAAAATGCGTTCGCCGAATTCGACCGCAAGACCGGCCGCCGGCATGAGACGTTGTCCCGTTACCGCCTGGACGACGCGACAACAGTCCTCGTTGCACAAGGGTCGGCCATCGAGACCGCCCGTTGCGCGGCCGACTACATCCGCACGCATCACAAGGTCAAGGTTGGCGTACTGGGCGTCCATGTGCTGAGGCCTTTCCCGGCCGACGCCATCGGCGCGGCGCTCGAGGGCCGCGAACGCGCCTTCGTGCTCGAACGCGTGAACACGCCACTCGCCGGCGACCCGCCGCTGACGCGCGAAGTCCGGGCAAGCCTGGAACGTTCCCGCAGCGGCCCACGCCACGCGTGCCAATCCGTCGTATACGGCGTCGGCGGTTTGCCATTCCGCGTCGCCGACCTCGCCGATCTCTGCACGCGAAGAAATCTCCCCGCCAACGTGCCGCTGTTTCTCGGCATCTCGTTCGACGATCCTTCGGGTGTGCAACCGAAACGCGAAGTGCTGCTTGACGCGTTGCGCCGGGCGTATCCGGACATTGCCGACCGCGGCGTACGAGCATCAGGCAGCCTCGACGCGCGCGTGTCGCCGAATTCGATGACGATTTCGGTCCGGCAGTTGCACGCAGAACCGGGCGGGACGCTCGTCGAAGCGGCAGCTGCCCTGCTGCACAAGCTGGAGGAAGGGCGCGTGCGCAGCCGGCCGTCGATTGCTTGGGACGGCTGGGGCGAGGTTCGAACGGACTGGCTTGTGCTCGGCGACGACAACCTGCTCGACCCAGGTGACGGAGTCGCTGCAGACGTCGCGCTCGACGTCCTCCGTAACGAGATTTACCTGCCCGAAAAGGACCGAACATACAGCATCGATCCGCTGGCTGGCGGTGACCGCCCGGAGGTGCTGCTCGGCGCACTGTTCGGCTCGCTGCTGGACGCCGGGCTAATCGATCACAAGTCGCGTCGCATCATCTCGGCACGTCGCGCGTTGCTGGACGGCATGAGTACAGAACGTCGCGATGCAATGACGAGTGCATTTCAGTCGGGCCTCGAACAGGTCGCCGAAGCCGCGCCCGAAGGGCCTGCAGCCGTTGCGGACGAGACAGCGTGGGACGGCGAAGCACCAGCCGCGGTTCGCCATCTCGGGCGCGATGACGACATATTTGCAAGCCTGCCCCGGTTCTGGGACCAGACCGGCGTGCTGTATCGTGACGGGCATGCCGAACGGCTCACGG
>JBFEXY010000237.1:0-4127 GCA_041562415.1 Woeseiaceae bacterium | reverse complement strand
TCACCGCAGTATGTGCCCCGGCGAACTGCCCCGCAAGACCCCGCAATGCGCTGCGGTTTTCCCGGATGCTGCCCGGATAGTTATTTTGATATTAATAACTTGCGAGGCAACACTCGGTTGCCAAGGAGGCTCGCAATGAAAGCAGCGTCGACCCTCGCACTGTTCTTGCTCTCTCTTGCAGTGCTCGGCGGATGCGAGCGCGACCGCATGTCGGAACGAGGATTCAGCTTGCCCGAAGGCGACCCTGTCGCAGGGCGCGACACCTTCATTTACATGCAGTGTCACCAGTGCCACTACATCGAAGGCGAGCAGTTTCCGGTACTTCCCGGCATGGACCCGCCGTACGTGGAACTGGGTGGCAAAGTCACTCGTGTGAAGTCATACGGTGAGCTCGTCACGGCGATCATCAATCCATCCCACAAGCTCGCGGACGGTTACCCCCCGGACCGGGTATCGGAGGAGGGTGAGTCGCACATGTATGTGTATAACCGGTATATGACGATCCAGGAGCTGATCGATCTCGTCATGTTCCTGCAGCCACATTACGAGGTCGTGGTACCGCATTACGACTACCGGATGTATCCATAGCCGGCGGTGGATGAAACAAAACAAGCCTCGTCACGGGGACGAGGCTTGTTTCTGCCTTTATAGCGTCACTTCGTGTCTTCGAGTTTCCAGAGCCTGTTTTCGCTGCAGTCTGTGAGGTCGTCAAAGAGACCATCGAGCTCGTCCCCGGCATCGCTGTCGAGCAGTTCCGCCGTTGCGGCCCAGGACGAAAGGCTCGGATAGGAGTCGACGAACAGGAAGACCTCCTGATTACCAACGACGGCCGTGCCGACCGAACTGGTGATTCCGCCGCCCTCGACACGGGCATTGACGAACTTCAGCCACTTGCTGTTGGCGGCCTGAACCGCTTCCATTTCCACGTCGTCTTTGAGCTTGCAGGTGTATACGTTGGCGAAGTTGTCAGCCGATGCAATTCCCGAAACGCCAATGGCCGTCACGGCCAGAAGTGCAGTTACCAGCTTTTTCATGCGTTCTCTCCATTAACTTGTTGTTATAGGTATTGTCATGCGTTGAACATATTATTCCGAATCCGAACCAGTGTCCTTATAAATCGCTAACTTGAAAGCCTGTTTCCAATGTTATTGACAACTCTGAAGGCCATGTGAAACTCTGTGATCGGATGAAAAAGGCACGGCGTTCGAAAGGGCGCTTCGCAAAGCCACCGGTCTACGGTCATTTGCTAGGACAGCGGGGTTACCATCAATGGCATTCATGCTAGGCATTACGCCGTGGCCGGTCGCCTCGGCTTTACTCTGGATTGTTCTTATCGTGTCTGCGCTATACCTGGCGCGTGCGACCGCACACAAGGCGATCCAGGCAATGGCGCGGGCTTTCCACCGCGGCTTTCGAACGGCATCCAAGGCAGTAGCGCGCTCGCAGGAGAACCTCGCCGCGCGAAATAGAGACGTGTTGCTCGCTGCCGGCCGTGAGGCCAAGGAACGCGTCATCGAGCGTGAGTTCGACCGTATCAATGACACGGTGCGCAAGGACCTCGGCAACTACTCGGCCCTGCACCGGTCACTCGACGAATCCATCAAGCGTATCGAAGACGATCACCAGCAGTCTGTGAACGTGCCGCCGGACCCGCCCGGCTGGGTGGAGGCGGTCAAGGCCATTGCCAAGATCGACGAGCGCGAGGGACGCTTCGGCGTAGGCAATATCCTGAGCGACATTCACAAGTCGCTCGTCAAGGCGCACAAGGAGGCGATGACCGCGTACGTCTCTGCATCGAAACAGCGCCACCAGCTGCTCAAGGAGATGCGCCCCGACTGGCGCGCGATACAGAAGACGCTCGCACGTGTCGGCAAGAACGTCGACAGCCTGCTTGCACGCTCCGTTACGATCGATCGCCTGATGCAGGAGTACGAGGACATCGTGCATGGCCACGACCGGGCGGTCTCTGTCCTGTCGTCGTCGTCGCTCGTGAATTTCTTCGTTTCGGCGCTCGTGCTGACCGTCGCGATCGGCGGCGCGGCGATCAACTTCTCGTTAATCGCACGGCCGATGGCGGAGATGGTTGGCGGCACGAGTCTGATCGGTGGCTACAGGACGGCCGACATTGCCGCACTCGTCATCATCATGGTGGAGATCTCGATGGGGCTCTTCCTGATGGAGTCGCTGCGCATTACGCGCCTGTTCCCGGTCATCGGTGCGCTGCCCGACAAAGTGCGGGTCCGCATGGCGGTCATCACGTTTACGATCCTGTTGCTGCTCGCAAGCGTCGAGGCCGGGCTCGCCTACATGCGTGAAGTGCTGCTGCACGACGAACTGGCGACGAGTGCATTGCTTCGCGGCGATGCGGCGGCTACCGCGACCAACGAATACCTGTGGATCACTACAGCGGCGCAGATGGGTATGGGCTTCATCCTGCCGTTCGCGCTCACCTTCGTAGCGATCCCGCTCGAGACCTTCGTGCACTCATTGCGCACGGTCGTCGGCATGATCGGAATCGCGATGTTGCGCTTTACGTCGCTGCTGCTGCGGCTGCTGGGGAACGCCTCGCTGCACATCGGCATTCTGCTCGAGCAGCTCTACGATCTGCCGCTGTTCGTGCCGCTGTGGCTCGAACAGCGCATGGGCCATGACGGCGATGGCAAAGCGCGCCATGCTTATTCCGGGAGGGCAGGGTCATGAAACGTCTGATTTCCGTTCTGCTCTGTGCCGTTCTGGCGTCCTGCGGCCAGCAGGGGCCGCAGAACTCCGGCGTCTACATGCTGCTCGATACGTCGGGTACCTACCGTGAGGAGCTCGACAAGGCGGAGCAGATCATCCGTTACACCTTGTCTCACCTCGGCGAGACAGACACGTTTGCGGTGGCGCGAATCGATACCGGCAGCTTCAGCGAGAAGGACATCATCGCGAAAGCCTCTTTCGACGACCGGCCGAGCGCCGTCAATCGGCAGAAGCGGGCATTTGCGCAGCAGGTGGCCGATTTCGTGGACAGCGCCAATTCGTCACCGTACACGGACATATCCGGCGGCATCCTGCAGGCCGTGGAATACCTGAATGAAAAGGGCACCGGCCACAAGACGATACTGATTTTCTCGGACCTCAAGGAGGACCTCGAGGAGGGCTACGTGCGCGAGTTCGAACTCGAGCTGGGCGGCTTCGAAGTCATCGCGCTCAATGTCACGAAGCTGCGCAGCGACAATATCGATCCACGCGAGTATCTCGGGCGCCTGGAAAGCTGGCAGGGACGGGTCGAGAAAGCCGGCGGTGAATGGCGTGTGATCAATGACCTGGACGGACTGGACGGGCTGCTGTAAGTAAGAAGGGAACCTTATTCACGCTTATGTCGTGTCGGCTATTGGGGTTGGGATGAAACGAAATTGAACATGGACCTGAAGAAGACCGATTTCGGGGAACGGGCGTTCGGCAAAGACTCGAAAGTGCCCGTTACGGTCAAGTACGAGTCGCAGCAGCATGCACTCGACTTTATCTGGAGCATATTGGGCAGTGGGAATGCCATCGGCGTGATCGAGGGGCCGGAAGGATCCGGCAAATCGACCGTGATGCGCCAGTTTGTCAGCGAGCTGCCGCGCGACACGTCGATAGCAGCACTTGACGGCACGCGCTTCAAGCCACGCGGCTTCGTATCGGAGATTCTTGCCCGCTACGGTTACGCGACGGACCTGCAGACCACCGAGGAGCTATTGCAGCTGCTGGCGATGTTTGCGGGGCAACAGACGCGCAGCTACCAGCCGCCAATCGTGGTGATCGACAACGTGGACAGGATGTTCCCCAGCACGCTGAAGACGCTGGGCAAGATGGCTGCCATGACCGAGGACGGTAAACCCGCCCTGCGCATCATTCTCACCACCCGCCGCCGCCTGAACGCGCTCTCCGAGGAGGACGGCAAGCTGGGAGCGGAGCGCCCCATCGAGGTCAAGCAACTCGCACCGATGACGGCCAACGAAGCGCTCATCTATCTGCACGCCCGGCTCGAGGCCTGCGGCGTCGGGGTGCCGGACTCGGTATTTCCCGGTGACGTCTGCGACAAGCTGCACGAGATCTCGAAGGGCTGGCCCGCGCGGCTGCACGCCCTGGCGCTGACCGCAATC
>JBFEXY010000236.1:0-4149 GCA_041562415.1 Woeseiaceae bacterium | reverse complement strand
CTCGGCCGCCACTGCGGTTCGACCGGGCTCTCTTACGCAATGCACAGCCACCCCGTATGCGTAAACGTATTCAAGCATATTCGGGGTGACGCGAAGGCCACTGGCGCACTCAAGAAAATTGCGGCCAACGAATTCGTGATTGCGGGCACCGGGGCGAACGACTGGCTGGCCTCGAACGGCGAGGCGATCGAAGTCGACGGCGGTTACCGCGTCAACGCACATAAACGCTTCGTCAGCGGCGGCCCGGGCGCGGACCTGTTTGTCACGAGCGCCATCTTCGACGGCGACGACGGGCCTGAGGTAATCCACTTCGCGGTACCGATGGCAAGCGCCGGCATCGAGATCCAGCGCAACTGGGACACGCTCGGCATGCGCGGCACGGGCTCCAACGACATCATGATGCAGGACGTGTTCGTGCCCGCCGAGGCTGTCGTCGCACGCCGTCCCGTGGGCACCTGGCATCCCATGTGGGACGTCATCGTGCCGGTCGCGTTGCCGATCATCGTTTCCTGTTACGTGGGGCTCGCCGAATCCGCTGCGACTTACGCTACGCAAAGCGCGTCCGGCAAATCCCACCAGGCAGCGGCGATAGGCGCAATGCAGACCGAGATTGCCATTGCGCAGATGGCGCTCGACGACATGATCCGCATCGTGGATAACTACGCGTTTGCGCCGGATCTCTCTATGACGAGCGATGTTCTCGCGCGCAAGGCGATTGCCGCGCGCAGCGTGAAGGCCGCGATCGAGGCAGCTTCAGAAATTGTCGGCGGGCCCGGGTTTTATCGCGGCCATCCAATGGAACGCATCGTTCGCGACATGCGTGCGTTTCACTTTCACCCCTTGCCCGAACGTATCCAGCAGGAGTTCAGTGGTCGGATCGCACTTGGCCTGGAGCCGATCGAGGCACGGTGAGGGGAGCGCTGGTTGTAGGAGCGCTTCTCGAAGCGCTCCTACCTGTAGCGTTAGAAGCTATAACCGATATTAATCGAATAGACCCACGGATCGATCTTCACGGCGCCAATCTCGCCAGTCACAGGCACGTTAACGCCGTCATCGAGCGTAACCGAAGCATCCGATTCAATGTTGATCCAGCGCAGATCAAAATTGATCAACCAGTTGTTGCCGAACGTCCAGTCGCCACCGAGCTGCAGGGCCAGACCGAAAGAATCGTCGAGACTGAGACCGACGATACCGGCATCCGACGCATCGCTGGTGACTTCTTCGCTCATGAACGTTGTCCAGTTCACGCCGGCGCCAACATAAGGCTGGAACATTGCATCCGGCATAAAGTGATACTGGATCGAGAAAGTCGGGGGCAGGTGCTTTGTCGAGCCGAGTGGCACGGTCCCGGAAACGGGCGCGTTTATGCCGTCGTCGATCGTGGCAGTAACGTCGATATCGTGCTCGAATGGCCACGAAGCCAGGATGTCGAAACCCCAGTTCGGACTGAACATATACGTGCCAGAGAGCGTGAGACTAGTGCCGTCATCGACCTCGACCGATGCACTGGTCAGCTGAATGCCTCCACCTAGATCGAGAGTTCCGAGGTCCAGGTTGCCACTCTTGGGAGCAACCACACCGACGCCCGCACGAAGCACCCAGGTGCCGGCTTCGTACGCCAACGCGGGCGATGCGACCAATGCCAGCAGGGCACCCGCTGCAAGCAGATATTTGCTGGATTTCATGATGATTTCCTTTAGTCCCGGGAGGGACTGGTAAACATTGCAATGTTTTTCCCTGGATCCGGGAAGGATCCACGGCCGTATTTTGGGGCGTGCGGCGCGGCAGCAAGTCAGGGCTTTGTGAAGCCTTGTTGCGGCGAATACCTAGTGACAGCGATTGGACCTAGACGAGGTCGGGTGGCGTGAGGCTGCGTCGCTTCGGGAACCAGAACGGTTTGTCGACGACTTCCGCCCTGGCCATCACGCGCGACCAGTGCATCTCGCGCTGGTAGAAGACCTCCACCCACAGGTTCGTCCCCGGAGCGCCGTGCGGCATCCTGACCGTGCCGAGGGCGATGTTCTGCTTGCACACCGGGGACCATGCCGCAGACGTGACGAAGCCGATGTTCTGTTTGCCTTTTTGGTCGGCAAAGATGTACGCATGGTGCGCCGGCTTGTTGCCTTCGATATCGAGCTTTACCAGCCGCCAGGTCGAGCCATTGCGCTTCTCCTCCGCGAGCGCGCGGCGGCCATTGAAATTCGGTTTCTTGAAATCCACCAGCCAGTCGAGCCCGAGTTCGAGCGGCGAACGGGTCCGGCCGGTACGCACAGTCGCGTTCGCCGGGAGGAAATCGATGTACGCCATGATGTAACCGGCCTCGATCCGTGCGTGCTCGAGCGCATCGGTGCCGATGGCGCGAATCCCCGTGATCTCGCCGGCGGCGAACAGGTAATCCCAAAGCGTCTCGGCGTTCTCCGGGGCCGTCCAGAGCTCGTAACCGAGGTCTCCCGTGAACCCCGTGCGTGACACGGTCAGCTCGAAACCGTCGAAGTCGAGGTGCATCAAACCGAAAGGCTTGAGCTCACCGAGGCCTTTGATACCCATGCGGCTCAGTATTGCGAATGAGGTCGGCCCCTGGACCGCGAGCGCGGCAACATCCGCAGTTTCGTCGACGATGCTCACGTCGAGCCCGATTGCCGAGTCCATCAGCCATGCACAGTGCCGTTCCTGCGAACAAAGTCGGTACTCCCCATCCCTGAGATGGAAGATCGTCCCGTCGTCGATCACCTGGCCCTGGTCGTTGCACCAGACCGCGTAGGCAACACGCCCCGGCCTGATCTTGCTCATGTCTCGCGTGACGAGACGATCGATGTACACGAGCGAGTCAGGTCCGGTAATCCGGTATTTCGTCATCGGTGACAGGTCGAACACGGCCGTCGAGTTGCGAATCGCGAAATATTCCGTGTCGGCGCAGTAAAGGGCATCCGGCACCGTGTAACCCTTCCACGTGTGCCAGGCATTGAGCGTGTCGAGCGCCGCGAGGCGTGAATAAAAGGGCGTCCGCAGCCGGCCCTGTGGTACTTCCCGAGCGCTCACGCTGACTGCTCCCTGAGAATGTACTTCGCCGCATTCCTTCCGGCAGCACCGCTGATGCCGCCGCCCGGGTGCGCGCCCGCACCGCAAAGGTATAGCCCGTCCAGCGGCATCCTGTACTGTGCCGCGGCGCAAACCGGGCGCACGAACATGAACTGGTCGAGCGCGAGCTCGCCGTGGTGCCAGTGGCCGCCGGTGATATGGAATTCACGCTCGATGTCGGCCGGTGTCAGCAACTCGCTCGCGGTAATGCGTGACCCGAGATCCGGTGCATACCGGCCGATCGTTTCGATGCAGGTCTTCGTGAATGCCCCCCTTGCAGCCTCGGTCCAGCCGCCCCTGAGCGCATAGGGCGCGTACTGCACGATGCAGGACATGACGTGTTTGCCGGTGGGTGCGAGTGCCGGGTCGCGGAAGCTCGGGAACGTCATCTCGATAACCGGCTCGGCAGAGGACTCGCCGTACTTCGCCGGATTGAATGCCCGCTCGACGTAGTGCTCGTCGGGCGCGATAACCAGGCGATCGCCGAACTCGTTTTTCGCAACTCCTTTTATCGTGGGCAGGCCGTCCAGCGCAAGGTGAAGTTTCGCGGCATTGCCGCGCATGCGGATATTGTTAATCCTGCGCGTGAAGCCGGTTTCCACATGGCGTGTACCGACGAGTTCCAGGATCGTGCGTTTCGGATCGGCGTTCGAGACCACGGTCAGGCTTTCGAAGCGCTCTCCCCCCGCCGCCTCGACCCCTGCGACCCGCCCGTTCTCGATGACGATGCGCTTTACCGGCATGTTGGTACGAATGGTGACGCCGGACCCGCGTGCCGCGTGCGCCAGTTCTTCTGCGAGCGCCCCCATGCCGCCTGTCGGCACGGCCAGCCGGCCGTGGCCTGCCGCGAGACGATACAGGTAGGTCATTATCGTGTTGGGCGAGCGCGGCCCGAGATGGGTCCCGAGTACGGCATCGAAGCTCAGCGCACCACGGAGCAGCGGGTTTTCGAATCGCTCGGTGACCTCGTCATGGATATTGATGCCGATCAGCCGCAGGAAGGTGCGCATCTCCGCCCTGCCGAGCCTGCGCAAATCGAATCCCAGCCGTGCGAGCGTCGCAAGGTCCCTG
>JBFEXY010000235.1:0-4174 GCA_041562415.1 Woeseiaceae bacterium | reverse complement strand
CCGGACGCCGTCGTATTTACCGGCGACACGACGCAGCATGGCTTGCCGGAGGAGTACGCACTCCTGCGCGAGTTGCTCGCGCCACTGGATGCGCCGGTCTACCCGGTGCCCGGCAATCGCGATAACAGGGACACGCTGCGCACTGCGTTCAGCGATCATCCGAACCTCCCCCGGAACGGCGATTTCCTGCATTACACGGTCGAGGAACATCCGATACGCCTGGTCGCGATCGACTCCACGTCGCCGGGGGACCGGAAAGGCAGATTCTGCGCCGAACGGCAGGCCTGGCTCGAAAGCGAGTTACAGGACCAGCCGGAGCGGCCGACGGTACTCTTCATTCACCATCCTCCGTTCGATGTGGACGATCACTACGTCGGCGGCTATCGCCGCCGGGAAGAGGCTGCCGCACTTGCGGACATCGTGAGTCGCCACGTGCAGGTCGCCGGGATGCTGTGCGGTCACGTGCACTGGCCCGTCGAAACCCGCTGGGCGGGCACGGAGGCCCGCATCATGCCGAGTATCGCCGTCGACGTCCGCAAGGGTGTTGACGAGATCGAGGCCCAGGGCCGACCTGTGTACATGCTGCATCGCCTGGCAGCCGAAACGGGAATTGCGAGCGAGGCGATGATGGTCACTGCGGATGAAGCACCCCTGGCCTGACTCTGCGACAGGGAGTCCGACTTGTGTAGCCGCAGTTCGCTCCGGCGAGGTTTACAACGGGATATAGATCTCGACTGAGGCTTGGTCGCGCAAATCCTCGACCTTTTCGGCCATGGCTGCCACGAGCCGGTCCTCGAAAAGATACTGGCGGATAGCCGGCGCCGCCTCGGACTCGGGCAGCGTGTGACCCTCGCGGCGATCGACGAGCTTGATGATGTGGTATCCGTAGCCCGAGCGAATCACGCCGGAGATCTGGCCGACGTCCAGGGCGAAGGCCGCATCCTCGAAGGGCTTGACGAATGCGCCGCGGGGTGCAAAGCCGAGGTCGCCACCGTTCGATGCACTCGGTCCCTCCGAGTATTCCTTTGCCAGGTCGGCGAAATCAATGCCGGCCCGGGCCTGTGCCAGGACCTCGTCGATCCGCTCGCGCGCGGAAGCTGTCGTCGCTTCGTCGGCACCCGGAGGCACCTTGATCAAGACGTGGCGTACGTTGATTTCCTCCGGCTGGACGAAGTGCACCTGGTTGGCAACGTAGTAGTCGTGGATATCGGGCTCGGAGATCCGGATTGTTTCACCCAGCGAGCCATAGGCCCACTTGCGAATCGAGATCCTGCGCATCAGGTCCTCACGAAACCCGTCTTCAGTGAACGCATTTTTCCGGAGATGGTTGGCAAATGCCTGCTCCGACGGAAATTCCCGGCGCACCTCGGCATAAGCCGCATCCATCTCCGCGGTATCTGCAACGTAGTCTTCGCGCTCAGCGGTCTGCCACAGCAACTCCTGCGCGATCAGCAGTTCGAGCGCCTGGCGCTGCAGCTGCTTGAAGTGCTGGGGCCGCGTGATGCCCCCGTAATTCATGCCGCTTTGATCGATGACAGCATCGACCCTCGTCTGCAAGCGGTCGCGCGTGATACCTTCGCCGTTTACGGTGGCGACGACGTTGTAGTCCTGGGCCAGGGCAGCGCCGGCGCCGAGAAATATCAGAACCGCGGGCCAGATTGACCGAAGGATTCGCATGTCAGGAACCTTCGGACCGTGTAGCCATGAGTGTGAGGTAGTCGAAGTCCCGGTATTTCATATTCTCGGACGGTGACTCGACGTAAACGTAATAAGCGCCGGCACGGTCGAAGTCGAGCTCCACCTCGTATACGCCCTCGCCGACATGCTGTGCCGCAACCGTCGTGCGGCCGTAATTCGGCGCCCGGTAGTACATGACACGCGCGTCGTCGACATCGGTACGTGGCTGTCCCGTGCTCGGATCGGTCAGGCGGAAACGAATGCGCTTCGACTTGCCCGTGCTGATCCTGCGTCTGTCGATCAGGAAATCCACATCGAGTGGCTTCTGCGCGGCCTGCATGGCCGGATTGGGGTTCGCCTCGAAGGCGAAGCAATGCATGAATCGCGGCGTCTCGTTAAGGAACGCGACATCAAACGTTCCCGCTGTCGGAACGCGGATGGTGGCGGCGTACACACCGGCTTCTACCTCTTTCAGAGCGCGGTTTGCCACTTCGACTGCGCGCGGCGCATGCCCGTAGTTGCGGAATGCGCCCATTGGCGCGTTCATGCCTTCCATGTAGTAGTACACGGTCGCATCGGCCGGGCTCACGACCAGGACCGCGGCCTCGTTGACTGCCGGGACGATACTGTCCGCGATACTGATATCCAGCGCCTTGGAGGGCGCGTTGGAGCCCGCCGAAAAGCTGGTAACGATCAGTTCGCCTTCCCTGGACAGCTGCGTCAGGTTGATCATCGAGACGCGCTCGGAATCGAGGGCGCGAACGTAGGCGAATGCCGAGCTTACGCTGACCTTGTAGGGCTTGCCCGCGACCGGTACGGTGTGCGCGAGCTGACCGGACGCTGCGTCGATAACGTAAACCTCGTTCGCCGACGGGTTTACCACGACGCCCCATCGGCCGTCCTCGGAGAAGCGTATGGGGCCGAGGCCCGCCTTGAGTTCGATATGTCCGGCGAGGTCCAGAGAACGACTGTCGATAACGGCGATCCGGCCGGCCTCGCCGTCCACGACGTAAAGCGACTGGCTGGCAGATGACACCGCGAGGGCCAGCGGTAGACCGCCCGTCTCGATGTCGCGAACTTTCTCCAGTTTCTGGACGTCGATCACGGAGATAGTGCCCGCGTCACGGTTGCTGACAAAGGCATACCGGTCATCGGTTCCGAACGTGATTTCGTGATGGCCGGCGCCCGTGGGAATGGAGGCAACGACCTTGCGTTCGGCGGTGTCTATCACCGTGACGCCGCCAGCCGCTCCGTCCCTGCCGTTATTGCCTATCCACAGGTAGCGTTCGTCGGACTGCAGCGCGACGCGCGTCGGTGCTTCGCCCGCCGGGATCGTCGTCTCTACCTTGAATGTATCGAGATCGACGACCGCGATCTCGTCTGCATCAGGTGTGCTCACGTACATCCATTTTTCGAGTTCGTCCTTGGTCCAATCGGCACCCGGGCGCTTCAACTGGATCGTCGTGTACAGGCTGGTGATGCCGCTGATGCCGACGACCGGGTCGATCACCGAGATACTCGCATCACGGTTGAGCACCATGACGAAGTAACTGTTGAGGTCGATCTGCGGCCGGATGCCCACCAGGCCCTGAAGGTAGAGGGATACCCGATCCTCGCACTGTGCGGGGCTGCGATCCTTCGCCTGCCACGCCTTGGCGATGTCGATCCAGACTCCCGGATAGGCGTTCCGCAGCGGCTGGCCGTTGTCGGCGCTCGTTATCCGGAACGCGATGTCGGCCAGGTCGCCTGCCTTGAGCGGTTCGCCGGGTAAAGTCCCTTCGGCCGGTGACAGGGTGAATTCCACCTTGACGCCGTTGCGGGTGATCGTCCCGCTCTGAATGTCGCTCGGCGGACCGACAGAGCGGTCTTGCGGCGCGCTGGCGTCGACGTCGGGATTCTCGGCGGACTGCGCGTTGCCGAGTCCCGTCAGCAACTGGACTACGGCCACGGTCGTCATCAGTACCGCAGGGCGGCGTAATGGGTTCTTGATCACACTGTGCTCCTCAACTTTATCTGCGCTATGCGGCGCGTCATCCTGACTGGCCCCGCAGGAGCAGCTCCCGTCCGGAAGCTGCTCCTGCACTGGTGCCCGCGTTTCCTTTTTCAGTGACGCAGTGCTTGGAGTGCTGCTACTAGTAGTCTCCAACCCGGAGGATTCCCCACAGGCCCTGCGCATTGCCGAGTCCCATGTGGTCACGGAACAGGTAATCACCCGGAATCTCGTTACCACCGCCGGCTTTCGGGATGACGACCTCGTAGTGCGAGCCCGGGAACCAGGCGTCGATACCACCCTGGCCCATGGATATCGGGTTGTTGCCCAGATTCTGGGAACCGACGGATGGCGAGTTCCAGTAGCGGTCGCCCGGTGCGGCGCCGTTGGGTCCACCTGGCGCTGCGCCAAGCCCGGCATGGCCGTTACCCATGTTGCACTTGCCGGGGATGCCGAGGTCGCTGTCGTTCGGGCAGACGTACGGCATGCGCTGCCAAACGTGACCGT
>JBFEXY010000234.1:0-4194 GCA_041562415.1 Woeseiaceae bacterium | reverse complement strand
CTGGATGCGGGAGTAGAGGACCTGCTCGTTGAAGGCCACGACCATGTCCGCTTGGTTGCCCATATTGGTCATGTACTTCGACCCCATGCGCACGCGGATGCCGCTGGCGCCCTCTCGCGAACGCGCCGGCGGCTGGATTTCAGCCGGAATGATCTCGACGGTCCATACGCCGTTGCCCATTTTGCCGCTGACCAGGCCGAGTAACTGGCCGCATTTCTGCGCGCCCTCACCGGAGTCACTGACGATTTCGACGATGTGCTGATCCACCGAGATCGGGCCGGCGGGTGACTGACCATTGCCGCTCCCGCTGCTGGCCGACTTCTTGTTCCCTTCGTCGTCGCCGTCTTTGCGTGCCTTGACCTTATCTATTTCGCTGCGGAACTCTTCTATGACGTCCCAGCGCGTTTCGCGTGCGGCGTCAATATCATGGGTGTGCAGCGAGCGGCGCAGGTCGTAACCGAGTTCGTCCCGCAGTGTCCGCGGCACGGCGACCTTGACCCACCAGGTCTTATCGCGTTTAAACAAATACCTGGTGTCGCCTTCGACATGTGAATCTGACATACCTTACTCCTCGCCGTAGCTCCGTCAGCAGAGCTGTACCTTTGTGTGCGCGTGATTCAAACGGGGTGCGGACGTATCAGTCCCTGAGAACCTCGGCGTTGGCTAGTTCTGTCCCCTGACCGTGTTTTGCGTCATCTCTCCCGGGAACACTCAACAGTTCAAATTAATCAATGACTTACCTACTTGCCTGGCGGCGCATTTCGTGTGGCCAACGCGTGCCGGATTCCCCTTGTACCTTACGCAGACTGTCCTATATGCGGACACGCTGCTATACGCGCTATCCAAGCGGAACTAGGTGAAAACCCCGATGGACGCCGTGATGCGATCACCTTAAATTTCGCGACGAGGCGGTATTGCCTACTGTTCGCTGGGGGGAGTCGACCATGCGAAAAGCACTAATCGAGGCGCTCACATACCCGAGACTGCTCATCCTGAAGATCATCGAATCCCGGGAGTGCCCGCACGACAGCCTCTTCGAGGCCACGAGTGAGCGCTGCCAGCAATGCCCGATCGGGCAGGAGTGCCACTGGACAAGTTGCCTGAACGATTTTGACGATCTGAGCAGCAAGCCGACCCATACGCTCGGGGCCTCGTTGCGATACGGGGTTCAACTGGTCGAATCGTTGCATAGCGAACTGCGGCACGACGAGACTGGGTGTTCGTGCGAACCCTGCACCTGGGTCCGGGATTCGCAGCGCCTGATCGAAACCTACGAGGCTGGCCTCGCGCCGAATCCCTACCGCCCCGGCGCCTGATCGAGCCAGCCGCTGGACGCTGCCTGCCGCGTCCCGCATGATGCGCGGCTCGGATGAATTACCTGCTTCGTACAATCGGTCTTGCGCCCGTCATCGTGCCCCAGGGGATATGGACCAACCTGCGCGTGCCGACGCTGCCGGAGCCGCCCGGCGACAGGGAAGGCTGCGCAGGCGAGGGGCCGCCGCTCAAGCTCCTGGTTATCGGCGACTCGGCTGCCGCCGGCGTCGGCGTCTCGCACCAGGATGAGGCCTTGATGGGCCAGTTAGTCTCCCGGCTCGCGGGCCGATACCAGGTCGAGTTCAGCCTCCACGCGAAGACGGGCTACACCACAGCCGATATCCTCAGGCGCCTCCACGAAATCGAGTCTCGCGACTACGATGTCGCGCTCACTTCGCTCGGCGTCAACGATGTGCTGGCGCTGACGAGCCGCAGCACCTGGCTTGCGCGCCAAGGACGATTGCGCCAGCTGCTCAGGGAGAAGTTCGGTGTGCGGTTGCTCGTGATATCGGGATTGCCGCCAGTACACAGTTTCCCGGCACTGCCACAGCCGCTGCGCTGGCACCTCGGTAGTCGCGCGACGGAGTTCAACGAGGCACTTGGCGAAACCGTGCGGCAAGACCCCGATGTCGGTCTCGTGAACCTCCGATTCAGCGCAGATGCCGGCATGATGGCGTCCGACGGTTTTCACCCCGGCGCCCCGATTTACTCTGAGTGGGCGGAGCGTGCCGTACGGATAATTCTCGCCCGCGAAACGAATGCCGGTACCGATGCGAAAATGGAATAATCGTCTTCGATCAGGCGTCATATACGAACAGATGCAGTATAAAAACCTGATTTTTTTCATGTTGTTGTATGAACTTCGCCGGCTTGCGGCCGGAATCGCTGCGATCGCGGTTCTCGCCGGCGTTGCCGCGCACGCTGGCACGGCCGACGGCATCACTGCCGGTAAGTCCCTGGCGATGGAACGCAACAAGGGAAACTGCCTCGCGTGCCACAGGATCGAGGACGGGGAGTTGCCCGGCACGATCGGCCCGCCGCTGGTAGCGATGAAACTGCGATACCCGGAACGTGCGGCACTGAAGCAACAGATCTGCGATGCGACGATTCGAAATCCGGACTCGCGGATGCCGCCTTTTTGCAGGCACGGAATTTTGACGGAAGACGAAGTCGAACTGATTGTAGATTACCTGTACACGCTATAGCGTGAGGTAGCCCAATGGAGAACCAAGTATGGATGTAGGCAGAAGACTATTGCTCAAAGGTGGTGCCGCGATCGCGGTGCTTGCTGCTCTGCCGAGAGCGTTGCTGGCCGCGGCCTGGCCGGAGAAGGCGTTTGCGTCTACCGAGGCGGACGCGGCGATGTCGGCGCTGTTCGGAACCACCGAAGCCACGCCGTCCGACCGGATTACGCTGAAAGTTCCGGAGATCGCGGAAAACGGTGCCGTGGTGCCGGTCACGGTCAGCACGACGCTCGAGAACGTAGAGTCGATCAGTCTCGTGGTCGAGAATAATCCGCGGCCGCTGGCAGCCAGTTTCGAAATTCCGGCAGGGACGCTGCCCGATGTTTCCAGCCGCATCAAGATGGGTGAAACATCCGACGTGATCGCCGTCGTCAAGACGGATGCCGGCATCTTCAGCACGTCGAAGCAGGTCAAGGTTACGATCGGTGGCTGTGGTGGCTAGCCCGGCGAAAGGAGACGAATAATGGCGAGCAAGATAAAGGTCAAGGCGAAGCTGTCGGGGGATGTGGCGGAAATAAAGAGCCTTATGCTTCATCCGATGGAAACCGGTTCGCGTAAGGACCCTGACACCGGCGAACCGGTGCCCGCGCACTACATTACCCAGCTGACGTTCACGAACAACGAAAAGGCGGTGATGGTTGCCAACTTCAGCACGGCGGTATCGAAGAATCCTTACTTCAGTTTCAGCTTCCGCGGTGCGAAGGCGGGGGACACGCTCAAGATCGGTTGGGTTGATAACACGGGCGCTACCGACGAACTAGAGACCGTACTGAAATAACGGGTCGCGGCGGATCGACACCTGCATGAAAAATACGCTCGCGATGCTGCTGCTGGGCCTGGTGCCGGTCCTGTCGCAGCAGACCGTGTTCGCGAGCCCCGAGGACGACCGTAAGGCCTTCGTCGAATACTTCCAGTCTCGATTTCCCGACGTGCCGTTTGCGGAGTTCGCGAATGGCATCTATGCCATCGACGAAGACGCGCGGCGACAGTGGCAGGACATCGAGGAGTTTCCGCCCTACGAGTTTGCGGTAGAGCAGGGCGAAGCCTCGTGGCATGAGGCTTTACCCGACGGGGCGACACTTGCTGACTGTTTCGCCCATCCCACTGGCGATATCCGCCCGGCCTATCCCCGCTTCGATCCCGGCCGGGGCGAGGTCGTGACGCTCGAAGTGGCCATCAACGACTGCCGGCAGGCGCACCAGTTGCCCGCGTTGCCGTACGACTCCGAGGAACTCATCGGCATCGCCGCGTATCTTGCCTACGCGGCGCGTGGGCAGCCGGTTGCCACCCGGGTCCCCGCGGGCGATCCTGGGGCGCTCGCTGCCTACGAGGACGGCAAGCGCTTTTACTACAGCAAACGCGGGCAGCTGAACTTTTCATGTTCGGATTGCCACGTGACGTCGGTCGGGCTCCACGTTCGTGCAGACAGGTTGAGTGCGAGCCTCGGCCATACCACGCACTTCCCGGTTTACCGGTCCAAGCTGGGCGCAATGATCTCGTTGCACCAGCGCTTTTCTGGCTGTGTGCGGGACGTGCGGGCAAAACCGTTTGCGCTGCAAAGCGAGGAATTCCGGAATCTCGAATATTTTCTCAGCTACATGAGTAACGGACTGGATTTCAATGGCCCCGGCGCGCG
>JBFEXY010000233.1:0-4221 GCA_041562415.1 Woeseiaceae bacterium | reverse complement strand
GTAATAATTGGCTGTGAGCCCCCTCACAGCTGGAAAATCTTCCATTTTTTCTTGGATTTTCAGTGGCTAACAGACATTCTGGCTCAGCGGTCATGGATTATGTAAAGCATTTTCGGGCCTTTTTCAGGCGTCCCGCCAGCGGCCGGGGATTAATGTAACGTTCTGTTACATGTAACAATTTCGGGAATGTAAGGAGTAAACTGGGGGGTCTTGTTCGTTAGCCGGTAGCACCGGTCGGCCTGCCAACATGAAATTGCGCAACCTAATAACCATAACAATAGTGATCGCGGGCCTGTCGCTAATCGTCGCCTGCGACGAGGGGCCCCAAAACCGGCCGGACGACGGCTGGGGCGGCACTGCGAAAGTCGTGGCGGAGCGGATCGAATTGCGGCCGCTCGTCGACGAAATCGAGGCGCTCGGGACCGCCAAGGCAAACGAGTCGGTCGAGATTCGTCCGCGAGTCTCGAGCCTGGTCACACGTATCCGTTTCGAGGAAGGGCAATTTGTCGAACAAGGTGACCTGCTGCTCGAACTCGAGAACAGCGAGATTGTTGCCGGTCTTGCCCTGGCCGAAGCTTCCCTGTCGGAGAGCCGAAGCCTTTACAACCGCAGCAAGGAACTCGAGTCTACGCAGGCCATTTCAGCATCCAGCCTCGAAGCCTTGCTCGCCCAGGTGAAGGTGGATGAAGCGAATGTAGAAGCGGCCCGTGCAAAGCTCCGGAATACGCTCGTACGCGCGCCGTTTTCGGGACGCATCGGCCTGAGACGGGTCAGCCCCGGCAGTTTCGTCGATACGGACACGGTGATCACGACGCTCGACGACGTGAGCGTTATCAAACTCGATTTTTCGGTCCCGGAAACCTTTGTCAATGTCGTCCGCAAAGACATGAAGATCGTTGCGCACAGCCTCGTCTTCCCGGACCGTGAGTTCAGCGGCACCGTGGCGAGTATCGATACGCGCCTCGATCCGGTATCACGGGCGGTCGAGGTACGTGCAGAAATACCAAATGATGACGGGCTTTTGAAACCAGGCATGTTCATGACCGTCGACCTGCAGCGTGACCGTGGTGACGTCCTGCTTGCTCCCGAGCAGTCGATCGTGCCGGAAGGCACCCGGCAGTTTGTGTTCGTGGTCACCGACGGCATCGCTGAGAAGCGACAGGTGCAGCTGGGCCGCAGGATTCCCGGATATGTGGTCGTATCAACCGGCCTTGCCGCCGGTGAGACCGTCATTACCGAGGGCACCCACAAGGTGCGTGATGGCACCCGGGTGGAGAGCTTCGACGAAAATCTCGCAGTAAGCGGCACGCCACCCGACGGCGGGTAAAAACATGCTGATTTCTGACGTATCGGTCCGCCGTCCTGTATTCGCGGCTGTCATTTCCCTGATACTCGTAATTGTCGGCGGGATGTCGGTGGGCAGCATGCCGATCCGCGAGTTCCCGGATATCGAGCGCCCGATCGTCTCGATAACTACCGATTACAGGGGCGCCGCCTCGGACATCGTCGAACGCCGTGTCACCCAGGTCCTCGAGGATCAGCTGGCCGGCATCGCGGGTATTACCAAGATTTCTTCAGTCAGCTACGACGAGCGCTCGATAATCACCCTGGAGTTTACCCGCGACCGCGACATCGACGGTGCTGCGAATGATGTACGTGACCGGGTGTCAAGTGTACTCGGAGTTCTTCCCGACGAAGCAGAACCGCCGCAGATCAGCAAACAGGACAGTGGCGCCGAGACATCGATGTGGATCAGTGTGTCGAGTGACACTCGTTCCATCATGGAGGTCTCGGATTTTGCGGAACGCTACATTATCGACGCGTTGTCAGCCGTGGATGGCGTGGCGCGGGTACGCAACAGCGGCGTGCGGCGGCCGGCGATGCGCATCTGGATCGATACCAAGCGCCTCGCGGCCCGTGAACTGACCGTCGCCGATATCGAAGACGCGCTTCGCCGGGAAAATGTGCAAATTCCTTCCGGCCGCCTCGAATCCACCGCACGCGAGTTCACGCTGCGAACGAATACCGGGTTTCAGTCCGTCAGCGACTTCGAAAAACTCGTTCTGAAACAGGGCGAAGGCGACTACCTCATTCGTCTCGGTGAGGTTGCCGATGTGGAATTCGCACCGGAGGACAGGCGCAGTTATTCCGCGACCGACGGCGTCGCCGGCATGGGCTTCGGTATAATTCCACAGGCACAGGCGAACCTGCTTCAGGTCAATACCGACGTCGCGAGACGGCTCAAAGAGCTTCAGGCAACGATGCCGGCGGACATCGATCTCGCGATTAATATTGATACTGCAGTATTCATACGTGCCTCCCTGCTGGAGGTCGGAAAGGCGCTGGCCATCGCGCTGGCCCTGGTACTTATTGTCATTTATGCCTTCATTGGCACCGTGCGCGCCACTATCATTCCGGCCGTTACGATCCCGATATCCATCATCGCGGCTTTCACCGTAATGGCAGCCCTGGGTTTTTCGATCAACACGCTGACGTTGCTCGGCTTCGTCCTCGCGATTGGGCTCGTGGTTGATGACGCGATTGTGGTACTCGAAAACATCGTTCGTCGCATTGAAGGCAAAGAACCGACGCTACTGGCCGCGGTCAACGGCAGCCGCGAAATCGGCTTCGCGGTCATTGCCACTACCCTGGTATTGATCGCCGTGATCCTCCCGGTATCGTTCATGCCCGGAAACATCGGAGATATTTTCAGCGAGTTCGGCATCTCGCTGGCAGCAGCCGTTGCGTTCTCGAGCCTGATCGCACTGACGCTGGTACCGATGCTGACGTCAAAGCTCTTTCACGACAACCGCCTGCATCGCGGTCGCTTCGCTCGCTTCGTCGACGCACTGTTCCAGCGGCTCTCGTCGCGGTACGAGCGCATCCTGCGCCGGGCAGCCGCACGCCCGATGCTCGTGATCGCTTTGGCCCTGGCCATATTCCTCAGTAGCCTGTCGCTGCTCAACAAGCTACCCGCGGAATTCATGCCGCGGGAGGACCGGGGGCTGGCCATGGCGATGATCAAAGCACCCGACGGATCAAGCCTCGACTATACGCTCGGCTATATCAGGAAAGTCGAGGAGATCATGCTCGCCGACAAGGAGAAAGGCGACGTGCTCCGGGTGCTGGGTCGATCGGGGAGCTGGCGCGCCGGCGCCGATGTAAACGTCGGCAGGGTTATTGCACCGCTTGAAGTCTGGTCCAAACGAGAGCGCTCGGCACAGGAACTGGTCTCGCACTGGAATCGTCAGTTCGCCGACCTCCCCGGCGCCCAGGTCTTTGCGTTTGCGCCGGGCGCATGGGCCATCGGCCAGAGTTCGCGTCCGCTGGCTATCGTTTTAGGCGGCACCAACTATGACGAGCTCGCACAGTGGCGCGATATCGTAATGGAAGAAGCGTCCAGGCTCCCCGGCCTTTCGAACCTGCAATCGGATTACAACGAGCGCAAACCCAAGATCGATGTCTTTGTAAACCGCGACCGGGCCGCGGACCTGGGTGTATCGCTGTCCAACGTCGGCCGGACGCTCGAGACGATTCTCGGGTCGAGGGTCGTTACCACGTTCATACGGGATGGTGAAGAATACCGGGTGATTCTCCAGGGAGCGGACGAAAGGCGGCAGACGCCTAGCGACCTGGAGACAATTTATGTCCGCTCGCAGACATCGGGGGCGCTGATTCCGTTGTCCAATCTTGTCCAGCTGACGGAGGTCGCAGGGCCGGTTGACCTGCGTCGTTTCGACAGAATGAGGTCTATAACGATAAGCGCCAGCCTGGAGGATAATTACTCGCTTGGCGACGCGCTTGCCGCGTTCGAGCGCATCGTAGGTAACAATCTGCCGGAGACAGCGCGCCTCGGATACGATGGCGAGTCCCGCGAATTCAAGGCAACAGGCAGCTCGGTCTATGTGACCTTCATCCTGGCACTGGTGATCGCTTATCTCGTCCTTGCCGCACAATTCGAAAGCTTCAGGCACCCGTTGATCATCATGACGACGGTTCCACTGGCGGTAACCGGCGCGCTCATCGGTCTGTGGGTATTCGGGTCCACGGTCAATATCTACAGCCAGATCGGCGCGATCATGCTAATCGGGCTCGCCGCCAAGAACGGCATCCTTATCGTCGAATTTGCCAATCAGCTGCGTGATCGCGGGGAGGACTATCGCGAGGCGGTGATTCATTCGGCCAGGACCCGCCTGCGTCCCGTCCTCATGACGAGCATGT